>JAZNTY010000102.1:0-7072 GCA_045592005.1 Alistipes sp.
CAGAGGTCATTAATACCTACTACCTCAAACTTGTCAGTCTGATTGCAAGCTGCACGGAAAACCATACGACCGATACGACCGAAACCGTTGATACCAATTTTAATTGTTGCCATAGTTTTTTATAAATTATAGTTAAAAAAATGAAACATTTTCTGTCCTTGCAAATATCGCCACAAAATTACAAAGTTTAACTAAAACTGCAAAGTTTTTCGCAACTTTTTTATTGTCAATAGCTCTGATGTTATCTATTCGTGGCAAGTGCGGCTATTAATGGTGGTGCGAAGTGAATATCACAGAGAATGTTGCCAGGTTGTAACAAAAAAAAGACCCATAGCTTTTACTATGAGTCTTTGTGTAATTTTAGTGGTTGAATTACTCCTCAGCTACTACTGAGAGGCTAACCTCAGCCTTAACCTCGCGGTGAAGCTTAACGGTAGCCTTGTACTCGCCAACGGTCTTGATGCCCTCAACGGTAACGCTCTTCTTGTCAACCTCTACGCCCTTAGCGGCAAGAGCCTCAGCAACATCAGCTGAAGTGATTGAACCGAAGATACGATTCTCCTCTGCCTTTACAGCGAAAGAGAGAGTGAGGTTCTCAAGAGTTGCAGCCAACGCCTGAGCATCAGCAAGAATTTTAGCATCCTTGTGAGCGCGCTGACGGAGGTTCTCAGCCAATACCTTCTTTGCAGAAGCGGTAGCAGCCTTAGCGAAGCCCTGTGGAATGAGGTAGTTGTTTGCATATCCGGGACGCACATTAACGATATCGTTAGCGTAACCCAAGTTCTCTACATCCTTAATCAAAATAATCTCCATAGTAGCTCCTCCTTATTTCATACAATCGGTTACAAATGGCAGAATTGCAAGGTGACGCGCACGCTTAACAGCCTGAGCGACCTTCTTCTGGAACTTCTGAGAAGTACCGGTAAGACGGCGAGGGAGAATTTTACCCTGCTCGTTGAGGAACTTCTTCAAAAATTCGCCATCCTTATAATCAACATACTTGATGCCGAGCTTCTTGAAACGGCAATACTTCTTCTTCTTTACATCAACCGATACTGGGTTGAGATAACGCAGTTCGCCTGCCTGGTTTAGATCCTGTGCCATAGTTTACTCCTCTGTGTTTTTGTTAGCAAGCTTAGCACGGCGACGGTCAGCATACTCCTTAGCGTACTTGTCCTGCTTGAAAGTTAAGAATCGGATAATTCGCTCGTCACGACGATACTGGGTCTCAAGAGTGTTGATGATAGAACCCTCGCCTGTGAACTCTACCAGGAAGTAGAAACCGGTGGACTTCTTCTGAATAGGATAAGCGAGCTTCTTCAAGCCCCAATTCTCCACATTCACAATAGTTCCGCCGTTCTCGGTGATAACGCCCTGGAATTTGTCAGCAACCTCTGCAACCTGAGCCTCAGAAAGCACCGGAGTGACAATGAAAACGGTTTCGTAATTGTTCATAATGTTTTAATTTTTTAGTTATTCGCCATAATAGCGGGGCAAAGATAGTAAAAGTTTTTCGTTCAGCAAAATATTTGCGATTTTTTTGTTGCGGCTTTTGGCTACCGCAGAGCTGTAGTAAGCCTAAAGGGTATCATACCTTTGCAAACAAGTTTGCAGGCAGACACCCTTAAGTCTTATCCTCCTACGGAGGAGTTCCAAAAACCGAGAAAAACGCTGATTATCAATACTAAAATAGGAAATATGTGTGTTACCTATCCCCCAAACCCCCTTTCTGTAAAGGGGGCTTTGTCGCTGCGCTCCGAGGTGCAAGAAAGTAGCGGAGTGCGAGCTGACGCAGTACTTTTACGGAATTGATGTGTTGCGGTGCGACTTTTGGCTACTTCGGTCAGTAGTTAGGCTTAAGCCTTAGTCGGTCTTTGTGAGCAAGCTCCCAGACCGCTAAGCCTTACACCTATCCTCCTGCGGAGGAGTTCCAAAAACCAACCTATACGGGCAAAAAAAAATGAGGTCTTCGGGGTATTCAACTCTCCAAAAGAGCACCTTCTGGGAGTTTTAGCAAAGCCCTCTGCTTCGCAACCGCCGATTTCCTCAACTGAGAGCCAACCGAGCGCAGAGTGATAATGAGATTTGTATAAACCAAAGGTTTGAATTTTATTTGATGTCAGTTTTCAAGCTTGTTTGATATACTGCATCAAATAAAAATCTAAGTTGCGCAGCAACGCTACAAATCGATATATTTACTATGCCGAGGTGCCGCCGAAGAAGGGTCGCCAAAGGCGAACCAACCAACCTATATGGGCAAAAAAAATGAGGTCTTCGGGGTATTCAACTCTCCAAAAGAGCACCTTCTGGGAGTTTTAGCAAAGCCCTCTGCTTCGCAACCGCCGATTTCCTCAACCAACCTAAAACTACTAACCAAAAATGAACCTTAAAACTTCACTGCAAAGGTAATGCGTTTTTTTGAACTGTGCAAGTGTTTTATTAAAAAATTTCAATAATTTTTTCATTTTTCTTAACAATTGCCTCTATACCTATGTATATTAAGGACTCTCCGCTCCGCGGGGGCGCTTTCAAATAATTGAAAACAGCTCGCTACGCGATACTTTGTCATCTATACCACCTATTTTATGCAAGCATAATTGGTGGTATATACGACAAATGCCACCTTGCGGTGGCATCTGTTTTAATTATTTGAGCTGTTGACGAGGCTTGAACTCGTGACCTCTTCCTTACCAAGGAAGTGCTCTACCACTGAGCTACAACAGCAATGTGTAATACAATTCGCTTATAAAGCGGTGCAAAGATAGAGATAAAAATTGACTTTGCAAATTTTTTCTATAAAAAATGTAAAGAATTCTATTTTTGCTACCACAGAGAATTTTCCTTTAATATTTAAGCCATTTATAGAGCTCCTTGAAGGTTGGTTTTTTGCCATGCATAAAGATACCCACGCGATAGATTTTGCCGGCGAGCCACACCATAATAATAAAGGTGGCGTAGAGCAAGGCTATAGAGAGGGCTATCTCCCAAGCGGGGATGCCACTCGGAATACGACCCATCATAACGATAGGCGAGGTAAACGGAATAATTGAGCACCAGAAGACCAATGGCGAGTTGGGGTCGTTCATAACCATAGTGAGCACGATAAAGGCGATGATAATAGGTATGGTTATAGGTGTTGTCAGCTGCTGAGCATCTTGAGCCTCGTCGACGCTGGCGCCAACAGCGGCATACATTGCGGCATAGAGTAGGAAACCGCCAACCATAAAGACTAACAGCAGGGCGACGATTTTGGCGATATATCCGGTATCCATTATTGACGCCATAGCGGTAATCATACCCGTATCCACGCCATTAGCTGCCATAGCCGAGATATCGGCACCCGCCTGCACTGCCTGCACATTGGCAAGGATTTCGGCTGGCATAATAGCCGGAATAAGCAGCGAGCTGAAGAGGATAATAAGCACACCCCAGATAACAATCTGTGCAGCGGCAACGGAGGCAACGCCCAAAATCTTACCCATCATCATATCGAATGGACGGACGGTGGAGACTAAAACCTCAAGGATGCGTGAATTTTTCTCCTCGATGATACTCTGCATAACGATAGAGCCGTAGATGATAAGGAAGAAGTAGAGCACAAAGCCCAGAATGATACCCACCAAACTTGAGGCTACCGATGAGGAGGCTGTGCTTTGCTCCTCGCCATTGCGGAAGGTTGAAAGGTTGATATCGACCTTGACCTGGTCGAGTATCTGTTTGAGGTTTTCGATATTATAAGCCTTAAGTCGCTCTGTTTCAAGTATCTCCTCCACCTGGTCGGCGATAGTATCCTCGATAAGTATTGATGAGGAGGCGTTGGTGTATAGCTGGATATCGTTAGGATTGGTAGCTATATTGGCACCAATATAGAGTACGCCGAAGTTATCAGTGTCGAGCGACTTTTTAAGTTCTGTTTGCAAGTCGCCATCGGGGATGATGACAAACTCCACCTCCTCATTGCTCTGAAGGTGTGGAGCTATGAGTTGGCTACAGTCGATAACCGAAATCTGCTTTGTATCGCCCTTAGCATAGACCATAATAAGGGTTGGTGCCACGCTGAGCAGAGCCATAAGCAGCGGCATAAGCAGGGTAGTGATGATAAAAGACTTTTTGTATACGCGCTCCTTAAATTCGCGCATAATGATAAGGGCTATATTCCTCATACTTGTTCTACTTTAGGTTGCCATTTACGGCACGAATAAATATGTCATTCATACTCGGTATAATCTCGGTAAAACTCCTTAGCTCAACGGTGTCGTTAAGCTGGGCTATCACATGGCGAATATCGTCATTGTTTTCGATATGTATCTTTGCGTTGTTGACACCTGTAATGTTGTCACTTTGGCTCTCAAGAATTTCGCCGCAGGTTAAAGAGTCCTTAAAGAGCTGTTCGGAGCCGTGATAGAGCACCGAGAAGATATTGTTGCCGTGGCTACGGCGAATTTCGTCAACACAGCCTGAGAGGATGTTCTTGGACTTGTTGATAAGTGTTATATGGTCGCAAATCTCCTCTACGCTTGACATATTGTGGGTCGAGAAGATTACTGTAGCCCCATTGTCGCGGAGTCGTAAAATCTCCTCCTTGAGCAGGTTGGCATTTATTGGGTCAAAGCCTGAAAATGGCTCATCGAAGATTAGCAAACGCGGCTCGTGAAGCACTGTGACGATGAATTGAACCTTTTGAGCCATACCTTTAGATAGGTCCTCGACCTTCTTGTTCCACCACTCCTCGATACCTAAGCGGACAAACCACTGCTTGAGTCGAACCAACGCCTCATAGCGTGATAACCCCTTCAGGCGTGCCAGAAATATGGCGTGCTCGCCAACCTTCATCTTCTTATACAAACCGCGCTCCTCAGGGAGATAGCCGATGCGGTATATATCCTGCTGGGTTATAGGTTTGCCCTCGAAGAGTATCTGTCCGGAGTCAGGGATGGTTATACGGTTGATTACTCGTATAAGGGTTGTTTTACCGGCACCATTGGGACCCAAAAGTCCGTAGACTGAACCTGTAGGAATGGCAACAGATACATCGTCTAAAGCGGTATGGTTTGTGAAGCGCTTTGTAATGTGCTCGGCAGAGATAATATTGCTCATACACTAAACTAATTAGAATTGTAGTACAAAGTTATAGATTTTTTTGTATATTTGTACCAAAATATATATAAAATGAATAAAAAATCGGTATTAGTCTCCGGTGGTGCCGGCTATATAGGTTCTCATACAGCCGTTGAGTTAGTCTTGGCGGGCTATGATGTGGTTATTGCGGATAACCTCTCCAACGCCGATATGTCGGGCGTGGAGGGAGTGCGTGCCATTACGGGCGTTGAGGTCCCTTTTGTTGAGGTTGATTGTTGCGATAAGGCAGCCTTTGCCAAACTCTTTGAACAGTACGATTTTGACTCGGCTATCCACTTTGCCGCATTCAAGGCTGTGGGCGAGTCGGTGTCGGACCCTATGAAATATTACCGCAACAACCTGCTCTCGTTTCTCAACCTTGTGGACCTTATGCGCGAGCATAACCGCCACAATATCGTCTTCTCCTCCTCCGCTACGGTCTAAGGCGAAGCCGATGAACTGCCTGTAACCGAGACAACCGAGCGCAAGCCGGCAACAAGCGCCTATGGCAACACAAAGCAGATGTGCGAGGATATTTTGCGTGACGCCACTGCTGCCTATCCGGAGCTTAAGGGTATTGCATTGCGCTACTTTAATCCTATAGGTGCCCACCCATCGGCTCTTATTGGCGAACTTCCACGCGGTGTGCCGCAGAATTTGGTGCCTTATATTACCCAAACTGCTGCCGGCATAAGGGAGTGTCTCTCAATCTTTGGTAACGACTATCCTACAGCTGATGGCAGTTGCTTGCGCGACTATATAGATATTGTCGACTTGGCTAAGGCGCACCTTGCCGCCATAAACCGTATGGTCGAGCAAAAAAGTGACCAAAACTACGAGGTCTTTAATGTCGGCACAGGTAACCCCGTTTCGGTCTTTGAGTTGGTCAATACCTTTGAGCGCGTGAATAACCTCAAGCTCAACTATAAGGTTGCCCCTCGTCGTTCTGGAGATGTTGTGGCTGTGTGGGCTGATACAACACTTGCCAATACAGTCTTAGGCTGGAAGGCAGAACGCTCGTTGGACGATACACTTCGCAGCGCTTGGGAGTGGGAGAAAAATGTTAGAAATATAAAATAGACAATAGGTAGAGATATGGAGTATAGTAACATCCTAAATCAGTACGCCCCAGCTGCAACTGTTGAGCAGGTGGCAGAGCAGGTGGCAGAGGCTAAAGCCGCTGCAAAAAAGAATGAGAATGTCGAGGTTTATAAATTCTGTCTCTCGGCTATCGACTTGACAACCCTTACCTGCAACGACTCTGTGGAGTCTGTTACCGAGTTTGCTAAGCGCACAGTAACCTTTGCTGATGCCTATCCGGGCATCCCTAATGTGGCATCAATATGTGTCTACCCAGCCTTTGTGGAGACTGTGGGTGTGGCTGTGGACGGTACACCTATGCGTATTACCAGCGTTGGAGCCGGTTTCCCTGCTTCACAGACATTCTTGGAGGTCAAAATGCTTGAAGTGGCTATGGCTGTGGAGAATGGCGCAGATGAGGTTGATATTGTCCTCAATGTTGGTAAAATGCTTACCGGCGCTTATGATGAGGCTGCTGCTGAGGTGGAGCTGATACGCTCCGAGATGGACGAAGATGTTGTGCTGAAGGTTATCATCGAGTCGGGCGCACTCAAAACACCGGAACTTATTCGCGCGGCATCACTGCTCTCTATGGCTGCCGGTGCTGACTTTATCAAGACCTCTACCGGTAAGATTGATGTTGCCGCAACCCCTGAGGCTGCTGTGGTTATGTGTCAGGCTATTAAAGACTACTTCCAGCAAACCGGTCGCAAGGTCGGCTTTAAGGCTGCCGGAGGTGTCAAGACCCCGCAAGATGCAGCCCTCTATTATACTATCGTAGAACAGATTTTGGGTCCTCAGTGGCTTACTACCGACCTCTTCCGTATCGGAGCCTCTTCGGCGGCGAATAATCTGCTTTCGGCTGTTGTGAGAG
>JAZNTY010000103.1:0-2503 GCA_045592005.1 Alistipes sp.
ACAGCTTAGAAGGCTGTTGCTCTATCCAACTGAGCTACGGAACCATCCGTTTTAATACAGCACTTGAAAAATGCGCCACAAAAGTAATATATTTTTTTCAAATACCCTACATCTTGTCGACAAATTTTCTCATAAAGTCAAATAATCGTCTACTTGGTCGATGGTTTTGCTTCCAAAGTCGAGCTCTCTGCATTTGCTTAGGAATAATATGGTCAAGTAGGGCTACGCCGTAGTAAATGCCCCAATTTAGCAGTAGTGCCGTAGCGATGACTATATATAGTTGAGAGTCGGCGCTAAGTCCATTTATGGCGGCGCAGTGCCAAATGGCTACTACGGTAAAGTTAAGCAGAGCAATAAGTATTGAAGTACCTATATGGGATATTCCTAAGCCGATAAAGAGATGATGAAGATGGGTTTTATCTCCTATAAGTGGGGATATGCCCTTCGCTATGCGTGCGGTCATTACCCTAAGGGTGTCAAAAACAGGCATTGAGAGTGTTGCTAATACAAACGGAACGAGGGCAATATTTTGCTCCGTAGCAATGGCTTGATACTCCGGACGGCAGATGGTCGCCATTACAAATATCGACAACACGACACCCATTTGTAGTGAACCGCCATCGCCAACAAACATCTTGGATTCTGTACCGAAAGCGTTGTGTAATAGAAATGGTATCAGAGCTCCTATAGATGCGACGGCAAGTGCAAAGAGAGCACAGTCGCCGACGGTATAGAATATAGAGGCAAAAATTGCACAAACACTGATGCAAAATATTGAAAAGAGTCCATCAGCTCCGTCAATAAGATTTAAGGAGTTGATAATGCCGACAATAGCCACGATAGTAAGGGGCGTAGAGATATATTGTGGTAGGGTAGTGATACCCCATAAGCCATGGAAGTTGTTGAGCGAATAATCTCCTATGTATATCAGTATCAGTACTGTAATAATTTGTGAAATAAGACGGATGATAGGCGAAATGTCCAAAACATCGTCCAGCGCGCCAATGTAAGTCATAATCATCATTGCTCCTACGACAACAAAGAGTTGGGAGATATCTATAATAGCATTGGCTGCAAGCAGTCCGGTAATGATGCCAAAAAATATGGCAAGACCTCCAAGTACCGGCACGGGGCGAAGTTGTAGTTTGCGGGTGTTAGGGTTGTCAACGATATTTTTAGCCTTTGCAAAGCGAACAAGATAGGGGTGTATTACCGCTACGCCAACAAAGGATGTGATAAAAGTTACTATGGTTAATAGAGTTGAGTTCATAATACAAAAGTAATAAAATTTGGTAATAAAACAAAAGACCGCAACTGAATTAGTGCGATCTTTGTAATACTTGTAGGATGAACTCTACTGAAAAATTCTATTTAGCAGTTCTGCCAAACGGTAACCTGCTTTGCGAATTTGAGACTCTGCAACTTGTCCATATTTATTTAGGAACAAACGCTTATCAAGTTTGGTACCCTCTTTGATGTCGCGAACTTCGCTGGAACTGAGTACTGCATCGTGTGCCCAAACATAAGGGCTGCCCTGCACAACTTTAGCAATCTGCTTTTTGGTGTAGGTGTCTAACAAGGCGGCAGTGTCGCTAAATCCCCAAGGGTTACGAGCCGCAAGCATCGGGGTATCCCAAAGACTGTGATAGCGCACCTTATCCTTGCCAAAGTAGACTATAAAATCGCCAGCGGTAGGGTCCTTAGGGCAACGAATATGCTCCGGACAGTGCATGTCGCCAACAAAGTGGACGATAAGGGCAATGGTTGTAATACGCGCTGAATCGGTCATGTTGTGGGCATTGTTTTTTAGATCGTCAGCCAATTTTTCAATGTAGTATACGCAGTTTTTAACATAGCTGTTGCCTTTGCGGATATCGCGATATGGCGTACCATCGGCATTTGCACCAAAGGTGTGAGGGTAGGTTACAAAACGCTTAGTATTGTCAGGCTCAAAACCTAAATCTACAAGCAATTCCGGTTTGTAATCGTCGGCATAAGCGGCGTATTTAACAATAGACTCGCCGTGTAAGTACTCAGTAATCTGCTTTTTAGCCTTTTTAGAGAGGTGGTTCTCTGCAATCTTAGCAACTGTCGCATGTCCAAGTCTGCCCCATGCTGAGGCTGTTGAGATGGCTACTGAAGCGACTAAAACGAAGGTAAATAATCTTTTCATCTCTATTTTTATAAGTTAGCAATATCTATCCTAAAGCAACATCAAGGACCATCATGGCTGCAAAACCGATAGCAAAGCCTATGGTGGGCATATTTGAGTGTTTACCGCTGTGTGCCTCTGGAATAAGTTCCTCGACAACAACATAGAGCATCGCTCCGGCTGCAAAAGCAAGCATATATGGAAATATGCCGATAAGGTGCTCAATAAGAACTATTGTTGCGGCTGCCGATAAGGGCTCAACAATGCCAGATAAGGCTCCGTAACTAAAAGAGCGTACACGCGTAAGTCCTTGAGCTCTAAGTGGTAATGAAATAATAGCACCTTCAGGAA
>JAZNTY010000104.1:0-5857 GCA_045592005.1 Alistipes sp.
AATTTTTATAATTAACTCTCTTTTTTAGTCGGTTGACCTATGCTTTTATACAAAAATTACACTTATTTGTTATCTTTGCGTTAAGAAAGGCACGATTTTTACTCACTTTATCGTTAAAAAGAAAAAGGATGATTATGAAAAAATTACTGTTTATATCTATTGTCGCTATATTCTTTACAGCTTGTGCGGCATTTAATAGCGCAATGATTGGAGATGATATGTATAGTGCTCATGACCCTCAGAAGATTGCTACACAGAGGGCGCAAGAGGCTGCTACGGCTCGTGCTCAGGCTGAGGCTCGTCAAGCTGCTTGGGAGGCTAAGCTTGCTGAAGCAAAAGCTTTGGCGGCAGAGAAGGAGTTTAATGAATTAATAACAGAGCCTGTCTCTATAAATCCTTATGATGCAGTTTTGGCGGATGATTACCAGAGTGCATACGCGCGTCGTTTATATGGTTTTTCATCGCCTTCGTATCGTATGCCGTCGAGTTATTATACATACCGTTACACAGACGCTTATCACTATGCTTCGGCATATGACCCTGCGTTTTACAATATTATGGTTTCGGGAGATCAGGTATGGGTGGAACCAAAGTATATAACCTCGATGTTTGGTAATTGGGGTGCCTCGGTAGTAGTGCCGACATATAGTTGGTACTACGGCTGGACAAGACCTAATTATGGGTGTTGGTATGGATATCCGCACTATTCTTGGTATGATTGGAGTTGGAATTTTGGATATAATCCTTATTGGGGATGGAGTTTTGGTTGGGGAGGTTATCCTTACTATCCTGGCTATATTCCTCCACACCATCACTACTATCCTCCTCATTATGGTGGAGGTGGTCATCATCGTCCTCCACATGTTGTTTCTCGTCCTGTAAACTCTCGCCCAGGGGGTAGACCGGCTTATATTTCAGGAAATAATAGTGCGCCAAATCAATCTATGGGTAGTGGTAGTGGCAGAGGTCAATATCGTAACCAAAGTGGTACGGTGACAGGTAGTGGACAGTATAGAGGTAGTGGTTCTTCGGGTCAATATCGAGGTTCGTCATCCTCCTCTTCGCGCTCTTCATCATCTTTTAATCAGCGTAACGACAACAACTCTTTTAGAGGTTCATCTTCATTTGGTGGCGGTTATAGCGGTGGTTATAGTGGTGGTGGCAACTCTTCAGGGGGCTCTCATGGCGGAGGTCAAGGGAGAAGATAAGTTTGTGTGGTATAAAAAATGTAAGTGCAGACAGATATGAAAAAGGCAGTAAATATATTGGTTTGTATACTTCTCTGTGGGGGTATAGCTACGGCACAATCGTTTGATGCGGGAGGTCTTGTGATAGACCCAAGTACTGTTACAGCTTTTAATATGTTTCAAAGCGGGCAGTCTAATTTTAACTTTGGTTCAGCTCGTTCGGCTGCTATGGCAGGAGCAATGACATCATTAGGAGGCGATATATCTTCTATGAGTATCAATCCGGCAGGTTTGGGTATGTACCAGAGCAATGAGATATCAGTAACGCCAATGATGACCTTTGCTCGCACATCTACAAATGCAGCAGCCTTCGAAGGTAATAGCAAAAATAGGTTCTCTGTAGGAAGTATAGGCTTTGTGGCTAAGTTGAGAGAGAGTTCTTCGGGTGTAACAGCTATAAATATGGGTCTTGTCTACAATCGCATAGCTGACTTCAACCATAAATACTCATTCTCCTCGGTGGGGACTCCGTACAATAACTCTATAGCTGATGTTTTTGCGGGTATGCTCTCTGCGGGAGGTATTAAACAAAGTAATCTAAAGGAGAGTTATAACAGCTATGGAGACTTTTTGTGGAGTCGTTTTGACCCAACATATTGGGGTGCTATTTTGGGTTATAAAACAGGTCTTGTCAACGAACAGGCAGAAGGCTGGGGTAGGGATATGATAGCTCAAAATGCCACAGTGGACCAATATACGACCGTTGAGAGTGAAGGTTCTGTTGGAGAGTGGGTTTGGTCGTTGGGTATGAACTTTAGTAGTAAGTTTTATTTGGGATTTTCTTTGGCAGCAACAACAATAAACCGTGAACAGCATACTTACTATGGAGAGGGGTATAGATATAGTTCTGAGCCGAACCTAAATTATCGTATGGACTATTTCAACTACGACCAATTGAGTAAAATGAAGGGTACAGGTATTAATTTTAAGTTTGGAGCAGTCTATCGTCCTATTGAGGCTTTGCGTATAGGTGTTGCATTTCATACACCAACATACTACAATGTTACATATAGTTATAGCGCAGGTATGACCTCGCAAGTTAAGGCTATAAATAATGTGGATGAGTATACGGTAGATAGTAACAACTTTATCGACCCTCCATTTTCGGAGTCGACCACAACCCTTGTTGATGAGGGGGAGAATAGTTGGCGTTTTACTACCCCTATGCGACTGATGTTTGGAGCCTCATATACCATAGCAAACCAACTGTTACTTTCGGTAGATTATCAGCGTGATTGGTATAATAGTATGCGAATGAAAAACTCCCCATACGGAGCTTTGTATAAGGGTTATATCAAGGATACTTTTAAGGGCTCAAATACCCTCCGTATAGGTGCAGAGTGGCGATTTATACAACAGATGGCTCTGCGTATGGGTTATGGTCTGTGGAGTGGAGGTGTAAAGGATAAAACGGCAATATACTCCTCTCCTATAACCTACCGTTCTGAATATATGAGCGCCGGTTTGGGTATAGCATTGTCAAAGGTCTTTACTATAGATGTAGCCTACCAATATTGCAAAAACAAGCTGACTCCTTATAAGACATTCTATGGCTATGACGAGTTTTCCGACTACGCTTCGCCAACATACAATACAGCTATAGAGCAGCACTATGCAATGCTGACTTTAGGCATACATTTCTAAACATAGTTTTAGAAGTGGCGGTATATACGCACAGCACAGAGAGTTGGTTCGCCGCAGAGAGGTGTTAGGCAAATGTTTATGCCTTGGTTGTTGGTAACATCGACCATAAACTTCTTTATAATACCTTGCTCGGCACCTACCTCGGCAGTAATATCAAAGGCTGAGAGCATTTTCGTGTTATTTATGGAAACATCAAATACACGCTCGGCTTTACGGTTTGAGACTTGTGCTCCGCCGCCTAAAATGTTTACAATCTCCTCTTTATTTGCCATAGACTCCCACTCGGCAAAGTAGAGCATCACGCAATATTTTCCATCGGGAACATCAGCGCGAAAAGCCTCCATATTTTTACGCTGAGTCTGCCAAATAGGGTCTTTAGTAGTATTAGGAAAATCTATATTTATTGTTGCTGGCAGGGAACTCTTGCCGTCGGCTGCTACCTGACGATTTGCTTGACCGCCAATATATCCCCAGCTTCCGGTGTAATACTCTTTTTCAGGTATCCAGGCAATATTATCCTCGCGGTCGTCGAAATATCTGGTGGTGCCAAGTAATATATTTAGCTCCTCAAAGTCTGCCGAAATAAGGCTCGGATAACCCTTAAATGGCAGTGTAACACTATCGCAAACCTCTACGCCATCTTTGACAGTAATAGCTTTGATATGGTTTACACCATCTATAAAAGGAACCTCAAAGTTGGCTGTAAAATCTACAACTTCAGCACTTCCCAGGCTTTTGCCGTTGTGAATAAGTTCTACTGAGGAACCATTTGTCAGCACAGCAACTTTTTGATTACAGATGCCATCTACCGTAACACCGCCACGATTGCGCCAATGTTCGCCTCCAACCTTGATAAATGGTGTTGAGGAATACGCCGCTTTGTGAAGATAATAGACATCTTTCTTTTCGCGCGCAGCATCTACAAGACCTTTGTTGTTGATGTGCGGAATACCATCATTGCGGGCTTCACTGTGGAAGTCGTTATAGTTCCATACATTGGCACCGACAACATGGTCGCGTTTTAGAATTTCGCGCAGGTGATACTGATGAAAGAAAAGACCATACTCACAAGTATAATCGTATCGTTCCGGATGTAGGGAGTGTAGGCGTATATCCATATCGGCTCCATATTCAGAAATCATAATACCCTGATTAGGATATTTGGCGTGTATCTGGTCTATAAAGGTTCCAAAGCCCTCAATATCGCGCTCGTACCAGCCGTAGTATAGGTTCCAACCGATAATGTCGGGTAGAGAAAGCAGTTTGCTGTCACGATATTTATACTCGCTCTTGTGACACGGTATCATTGTCAGGCGGTGTGGGTCCAACTCGCGCAATAGAGAGTCTATCGCTGCGGCATGCTTGTAGGTGTGGGCGTAGTATATATCTCGCTTGTCTGTTTCACTTTTGAGATAAGGAGTGCGGAGTAAAACCTCATTCATATATGCCCAAATCATCACTGACGGGGAGTTGTAGTCTTGGTAGACCATTTCACGAATCATCTCAAGAGAGTTCTCTAAAAACGCATCAGAAGGGGTAATAGCATTAACAATAGGTATCTCTACAGAGGTTACAAGACCTAATCTGTCGCACATACGGGTAACGATACGGTCTTGCGGGTAGTGCGAGATGCGTAAAAAGTTGCTCCCCATATCTTTTATTGTACGGATATCGGCGATATGTAATGCATCGGATAGAGCATTTGCGCGCAAAGCATAATCCTGATGACGATTTGTGCCCATCAGCTTAAATCGCTTGCCGTTGATATAAAAACCCTTTGCCGGGTCAAGTCTGAAGTTGCGCATACCTATGGCATTTGATACGCAGTCTAATTGATTACCAGACTTATCACAAAGTGTGGTGTAGAGGGTATATAGATATGGGGTGTCGGGACTCCAAAGTTGTGGAGATGAGATATCACACGAGGTAGAAAATTCGATATTTTGACTATTTGGAGCAAGTGTAACCTTATTACGCATTGTTTTTACAACCTCGCCCTCTGCGGATACAATCTTATGGTGGAGATATAGGGTGGTTTTTTGCGCGCTGTTGTTGGTCAGCATTGTGCGTAGCTCCACCTTAGCACTATCTTCTGTGACTTGCGGCGTTGTAACATATACACCACTTGAGCCATAGTGTGTTGTGGAAATGTGGGTCTTTGGAGTAATAATTAGATTTACATCACGATAAATACCGCCGAAGAATGTAAAATCTGCCGATAGAGGTGCTATATCTGGATTGTGGCTATTGTCAACTACTACTTTAATTTTGTTTTTACCTTGGCTAATAGCGGAGCTGATATCAAAACAGAACGCCGAGTAGCCACCAATGTGTTTTCCAATGTAGTTGTCATTAACCCAAACCTGAGTAACTTGATTAGCCCCTTCAAAGTATAGGTATACCGAATGATTGTCAATATTGTCGTTAATAAACAACTGTTTTTCGTATGTGCCAACACCTCTAAAATAACCAGGCGTATCATCTGTAGAGTCCTCGGTATTCCAGGAGTGAGGAATGTTTACAAGAACACTCTGCTTGCCTTGTTGCATAAACACCCACGACTCGTTTATGCTGCGCTCTATACGCTGTGCTGTTGCTGTAAAGAGAGATGAAAGGAGAAAAAAAGTTGTAAATATTCTGTGTTTCATATATTTGTGGATTAATTGACCTATAAAGGTAATAAATTTTAGTGGAATAATAAATAGCTACAGGGTATATTTCTTGTTATTCCAAAAATTCATTGGTAAAAATTAGATATTCGTTGAAAAAAATGAAAAAATATGCAGCATATCAAATGAATATATTAAATTTGCGCCCATTATTTACTAAAATAAAGAATTGGGTATGATTAAGGAAATTTATCAGCAGCCGACCATCGAGATTGAGGTTATGGCGTGTGAGCAGGGGTACTCCCTGAGCAGTGATTTTACTGTGCCGGATGGTGGCAACAATGGTGGCGATGATTA
>JAZNTY010000105.1:0-16813 GCA_045592005.1 Alistipes sp.
TATAGGAGTTGTTTTAACCCTCCTTACTTCGTTCTTTGTGGTTGTTTTTAGTTTTTGTCGCACAACCTCTTTGTCAAATAGTCCGCGCTATGTGACTGCAGAGTTTGCGCGCCAAATTCCAAAAAACATCTCACAAATAACATCGCAAGAAAGATTAAAACCACTCCTGCCAAAAACTTTCGGTAAACCGACGCAGTCTAAATAAAGAGTTTAAGGAAATTAGAGAATTTAGCGATAATATGCCTTAAGCTCATTAATTTCCTTAATTTCACTACTTTTAGCACTGCATTTTGTAGTCAGAACTGGGTCGGGTTGCCGAAGGCAAGCCAACAGTAATTTTCCTCTAACTTAGTTAGAGGAATAATTTTTTATCTAAAATTTTAGTAGAAAATATTTGTTCATCTAAATTTTTAGTTATAACTTTGTACTAAACTTTTAGATGAAAGACTTTATGAGCAAGGATTTACAGACACTTACACGCGGCGAGGAGGAGGTAATGCAGATTCTCTGGCAGCTGGGAGAGGCATCGGTGGCGCAGATTATTGAGCATATTCAGGAGCCCAAGCCAAAGTATACAACCGTAGCGACATTTATCAAGATATTGGAGAACAAGGGCTTTGTAGCACACCGATCAGAGGGTCGCGGATTTTGTTACTACGCTGTTGTTAATAAGGAGGAGTATGCCTCTGGGGTAGCAAAGAGTCTGCTGGATAGTTATTTTGGTGGTTCGCTTTCGCAGATGGTCTCTTTCTTTGGTAAGAAGGAGGATATCTCTGTTGCCGAGATGGATGAGATACTTGAGATTGTTGAACAGATAAAGGGTAAGTAGTATGCGTCAAGTTGTTATATACCTTGTTGAGGTTATTGTTTGTAGTGGCGTGTTTGTATCTCTCTACTCGCTACTTATAGAGCGCAAGGTGGACTATCTCTTTGCTCGTATGTTTCTTCTCTTCTCGGTTGTTCTGTCAGCCGTAATACCTATTATAAATATACCAGTGTGGGAGGCAACTATACCTGCTCAACAGACAGTGGCAGCAGTTAGTAATGTGGTTGTGCCGGGCGCTATGGAAGTGGCTTCGGGTTTCAATTTTATGGCTCTATTATGGGTTGTTTATGGTTTGGGTGTAGCGTTGTGTGTGGGAAGTATTCTCCTTCAGCTTGTAAATATTCTTCGCATACGAAGGGGTGGTAGTGCGACAACATTTGAGGGCATTAATATTGTCCGTTCACAGCAGAATATAGCATCTTTTTCGCTCTTTAAGACAATATACTTAGGTAACAACACTGCTGATACTGATTTACCAACCATTGTGGCGCACGAGCGTAGCCATATTGTCCACAGACACTCTGTAGAGAGGGTTGTTATGGAGTTTTTCAAGGCTCTGCTTTGGTGGAATCCGTTTGTGTGGATTGCTTCACGCCGTCTTGTTGAGGCTCACGAGTTTGAGGCTGATAGTGATGTTATCGGTAGTGGATGTGATGCAAAACTGTATGTTACAACACTGTTAAAGCACCTGTTTGGCTATAGTCCGGAGATAGCCAATGGTCTTCATAATTCATTAACTAAAAAACGACTAAAGATGATTCTTAAGAACAACAGTGGCAGATACGCTCTGCTACGCAAAGTGGCTGTTATTCCGGTATTGGGAGTTCTGTTTACTCTTTTCTCACTCACAACAAAGGAGGCAGTGGCTCAAGATGTTGTGCAGAGTGATGTTGTGCAAGAGAGTGTAAAGATTAACGATTACCAAGATTTCTATCGCTGGGTTGTGATGAATGTCCAGTATCCCGCTGCGGCAAAAGAGCAGAATTTGTCAGGTACGGTAATAGCCTCACTGACAATAGATACAGAGGGAAATGTTAAGGATGTAAATATTGTAAAGTCCGACAGTGAACTCTTCACAAAAGAGGTTAAGCGTGTGCTTGCAAAGGCTCCTGCGTGGAAACCATTTATCAAAGATGGCAAAAGGGTTGAAGTTAAGTATATGATGCCTGTAAACTTTGTCTTAGATGATGCAAAGTGTGAAGGTGCAGGTGGTGTTGTGGTAAAGAGTTATAAGTAAAGCTATGAGAAACTTTATTCAACTTGTTGTGGCAATTCTCTTTGTGGCGACCGCCTGCTCAAATGCAAATCAGAAAACAGTGGCGCAGGCGGAGCCTCAACTGCCAGAGGGGGCTGTGGAGATGAGATATGAGCGCCATCTGCACTTTGATGTACTGCTGCGCGACTCAATACCCGCGCGGATGATTTTTGATTCGGGAAGTAGCAATCTGCTGTTGGACTCTACATTCTACGCGACAACATTTGGCAAGAACAATAGTTTGCGCCGCGCAATGCTCTCAGGTGCGGGCAGTGGCTTTCAGCTAACAACACTTGATGCAAGCCGCTGGAGCTACAGCGTGGGGGAGTTACAGCACACCGAGCCGATGGCTGTTGTTATGGATTTGCGAAAGATTGTGGGCGATGGTGTAGATGGTCTGTTTGGGCTGCCATCTATGTTAGGTAAGCGAGTGGAGTTTAACTATGCTGTCGGCTATTTGCGCATCCTAAAGCCAGAGGAGAAAATCGCAGAGGATTTTACGGACATCAAGTGTTCTTGGCTAAAGGATAAGGACCGTATTATTGTCCCTCTAACTGTCACATTTGCAGACGGGTATGCTCTTACAGGAAACTTCCTTGTGGATACTGGTATGCCCACAGCATTGGCTCTGGGTAGCGCAACAACTGCCCGCTTAAAGAGTGGCGGACACCTTGTAGGCGCGCAGAGCACAACCGTTGAGGTGGGAGGCGTTGGTGGCTCACGCACAGAGAGCTATGTGACAGCAAAACAGATTACTATCGGCGGTAAAACAGTGAATAGTGTCCGCATCTCCTGCTCGGGAAACAGGCAGGGAGCAATGACAGATAGTAGATTTGATGGTCTTGTCGGCAACGCCCTACTCGCGAACTTTGATGTTATCTTTGACTTTGAA
Source organism: Alistipes sp. (assembly GCA_045592005.1). Lineage (GTDB taxonomy): Bacteria > Bacteroidota > Bacteroidia > Bacteroidales > Rikenellaceae > Alistipes. Next base: position 2,974 of record JAZNTY010000105.1, read on the forward strand.
AATTGGGTGATGTACCTCCGCCCAAACACAAGGTAAACTTGTGAGCACCGCGCAGTGGTAAGGACAAAAACAGGCTATGGGGTTATTGATACTTCGGGCAACTATGTTCTACTGCCGATGTTTGACAACCTCTACTACAATGTCAGCTATACAATTTTCTACACCATCATAAATAATAGTGCTACTGCAAAGCGTCGCCGAGGCTCCTTTAATGAGCATGACTACGAGATAGAGGGTTATGATTATAACGGCAATCAGATAGCCTCGGACGATGCTCGGCTCGGTGAGTTGCTTGCAATCCATCTGCGGACAATGTTCGTGGATAGGTAGTCTTTATGGGTGGTGGAAGAGCATAAATTTTGAATTTTCAATAGCTTTCTGTACCTTTGTACGCTATGAATATTGATTTAGAGAAAATAGAGGCTTTTAAGTCTCTGCTTGACCAGCCCAAAAAGGTTGTTATCCTTTCGCACACCAATCCTGATGGTGATGCTATAGGTTCTTCGGTAGCGCTTGCGCGTGTGTTGACGGAAAAGGGTCATTCCGTTAATTGCATTCTTCCCAACCGCTTTCCATACTACCTTAAATGGATGCCAGGCTCGGAGGGTATAATCATCCACGCCCACGACAAGTTGGGTATTGCCCAGAGTGTTATTGCTGCGGCGGAGGTTGTGATATGTGCCGATATGAGTTCCCTCTCGCGCCTTGAGGCTCTAAGCGAGGTTATTGCCCAAAATACCACAGCCAAGCGTGTACTTATAGACCACCACCTCAGTCCTTCAAGTGAGTTTGATTTGGTTTTTTCGTTCCCTGAATCATCGAGCACAGCCTATTTGGTATACGAGATTATCAAGGCAGCATATGGCACCGAAGTACTTGATAAGGATATTGCGACACTACTCTATGTGGGTATGATTACCGATACGGGCAACTTTGCCTTCTCTACAATCAACCCTCAGCTGTTCCGCGCTGCGGCAGATTTATTGGAGACAGGTATTGAGGTCCCTGAGATATATAACAAAGTTTACAACTCCTTTACAGAGGGTCGAGCCCGCCTCTTTGGTTATGTGATAAACCGTAAGATGAAGACTCTACTCAAGGGTACGGTAGCCTATATGTCCCTTACTGAGGATGAGATGCGCCGCTTTTGGTTCCAGCAGGGCGATAGTGAGGGTTTTGTAAACTATCCTCTTTCGATAAAGAAGGTAAAGATGTCGGCTATGTTCTCTGAGCAGCAGGGCAGCTTTATCCGCGTTTCACTCCGTAGCCACGGCAATGTGGATGTAAACACCTTTGCCCGCCGTTACTTTAATGGTGGTGGTCATCGTAATGCTGCCGGTGGTAAGTCGTTTATGAATATGGAGGATACTATTGCCCACTATATTGCTGCCGTAGAGGAGTATCATAACGAGGGGTTAGTATAAAGGTTAAAAAGTTAATGTTATGTTTAAGACCTATTTGCGACTGTTAAATTTCGCCAGCCCGATAAGCAAGTACGCTGTTCCATACTTCTTTACAGCGGCACTACATGCGATATTTAATACAGCGACCTATGCCCTTATAATCCCTATTCTGAACACTATGTTTGATAAGGGATTTGCATTTCAGCCGATATATACAGCACCTGCTATTGCCTTTGACAATCAGGCGCTTACAGCGTGGTTGAACTATATCTATACAATGCTCTTTGGTCCAGAGTTTACAATGACCCGCATCCTTGCTCTGCTTGGTGGGGTTGTTATTACTGCCAATCTGCTCTCAAACCTCTTTAGATTTTTAAGCGCCTATACTGTTGAGTGTATGCGTACAACTACGCTCCAGCGTATGCGTAATATGATGTTTGACAACATTATAGGTATGAATGTGGGCTACTTCTCGGAGCAGCGCAAGGGAGATATTATCTCTCGTATCACTTCGGATGTTATGGCAGTGCAGTTCTGTATAACCAACACCCTACAGGTGGCATTCCGCGAGCCGTTCCTTATTATCGGATACCTCGTGCTGATGCTCAATGTGTCGTGGGAGTTGGCTCTGTTTGCAGTTCTGTTTTTGCCTGTTGTGGGAGTGCTTATTGGTGGCATTGTCAAGCGTCTTCGCCACCCTGCAAGCCGCGTTCAGGCACAGCAGGGAGAGATGGTCAGTGTGCTTGATGAGTCTCTGTCGGGCATTAAGATTATCAAGACCTATACTGCAGCAGATTATGTGCGCAATAAGTTCCACCAGATAAATGCCGAGCTGTCTCGCATCATGCTCTGGATGGCTCGTCGTCAGCAGTTGGCATCCCCAATGAGTGAGTTTCTGGGTATTACGGCGGTAGCTGTGGTGCTTGTCTTTGGTGGCTCCCTTGTCACTAAGGGAAGCATGAGCGCAGCGGGTTTTATCGCCTTTATTGCCGCCTTCTCGCACATTACCCGCCCCGTGCGTGCATTTATTGACCAGTTTGCAAATATCAATCAGGGTGTTGCCGCAGGTGAGCGTATCTTTGAAGTTATTGATGCCAAGAGCGCAATTGTGGATAGTAGCAGTGCTGTTGAGTTTACAGGTCTTAAGGAGAAGATAGAGTTTAAGGACATCAACTTCTCGTATGACAGTAGCCGTGAGATACTGCACAACATCAGTTTTACTATCAATAAGGGCGAGACCGTTGCCCTTGTGGGTGCTTCGGGTGGCGGAAAGAGTACCCTCAGCGAGCTTATGCCACGCTTCTACGACCCAAGCAGTGGAACAATTCTTATTGATGGCGTAGATATCAAACTCTTCAGCCAAGACTCGCTCCGTAGCTATATGAGCCTTGTTTCGCAGGATACGGTGCTCTTTAATGATACTATTGAGAGCAATATCGCCCTTGGAAAGCAGGGTGCAACACATAGTGAGATTGTTGAGGCTGCCAAGATAGCCAACGCCCACGACTTTATTATGACTACGGCTGATGGTTATAATACCAATATCGGCGACCGAGGAGCAAAGCTCTCCGGAGGTCAACGCCAGCGCCTGAGTATCGCCCGCGCGGTGCTCAAGAACCCTGAGTTTTTAATTCTTGATGAGGCTACATCTGCTCTTGATACTGAGAGTGAGCAGCTTGTTCAGCAGGCTCTTACCCGAATGTTGAAGGGTAGAACTTCGGTGGTTATTGCACATCGCCTCTCTACTATTCACAATGCTGATAAGATTATCGTTATTGACGAAGGTCGTATTGCCGAACAAGGTACTCACGACCAGCTTATTGCCCGTGGTGGTATATATGCAAAGCTTATCGAGATGCAGAGCCTGAAATAGAACACACCTGAAATAGAGAAAAACACCTTATATGGATATTGCACAGTCAAAGCGCAAAGAGAATATTGCGGAGTATATCCTCTACTTGTGGCAGATAGAGGACCTGCTTCGAGCTCTGCAATTTAGCCCAGAGGCGATCTATTCACAGTTTGTTGCTCCACGAAATCTTAGCGAGGAGCAGCAGAATATCTTTTTAATGTGGTATATGGATATTGCAGCCCTGTTGCGTGAGGAGGGTAAGGAGACAAATGGACATCTCGACCACACTTTGCACCTTATTGCCGATATGCACAACCTGCACTTACAACTTATGCAACAACCCGTAGGAGCAGCATATCGTAAGATTTTTGCACGCTTAGAACCATATCTACCAACGCTTCGTAGCGCTTTGGGGAAGAGTGATATCAGCGATACAGAGCTCTGTTTTCGAGCCCTATATGCAGCAATGCTTTATCGCATCAAGGGTGGTGGCAGTAGTGTTATAAGCGACACTTTAGAGTATATCTCGCCCGCCATAGGGGCTCTTTCTACAATGTATCATAAGGTCGAGAGGGGCGAGGTAGACCTATTTGAGGAGTAGTTACGCTATTATTTATACCTCTCTTTGACACCATCAAGGACTACCTGCTCGGCAATTTGTCTTACCGTAGCTGCCGTAGTTGCATCTAAACCACAGTCGCTAACATTTGAGTTAAAGTGCGTGCCATAGACTACAAGGTAGTTTATGCAGGCTTTCATATAGGCTCCAATGCGGCTTTGGTGGCGATTGTCAGTATGCAGTAGTGGCAGATTATACTCCCTGCCTATGCGGAAGCCCAGACCTATAGGGCTAACGATGATATTATGCTCCTTAAGTCTCTTTTTAAGCAGTTCTGAACCCTTCTTAAGTAGATAATCAAGGCGGTCGTAGCTGCCGTAGCCTCGATAATTCTTATGAGGACAACCCCAGGTGCGCTCATATATTATCTGACAATCTGGGGAGTATTTGAGAGTAAGGTTGTTGATTGTACGAGCGGCTGTTAGTATCTCCTCTTTCCCCGTATCGGCATATATGGCAGCATTTGGGGAGGTGTCTTGTAGAAAGGCATAATGGTAACCTCCACGCGAGATGGCTTCTAAAGAGCGCTCCAACATCAGATGCTCACAAAATTCCTGACCGCCCTTTACGCTGATAACAGCATCAATCTGATGCCCCTGAGAACGAGCTATCTCTTTTAACATAAATGCAGTGCCGAAGAAGTATGTAAACGAGTTGCCAATAAAGAGCATTCTCTTTCTATCAACAATCGGAGGCGCATCCTTGTAGCGGATAAGATACATGCTCATATATCTACCGGAGGATACTTTAGTTGCTCCAGAACCTTCAGAGAGTGTACGCAGGCGCACCTTTACGCAACCATTAACTACAGGATTGGAGAGAGTGAAAGATTGAGTGAATGTTGTGTGATGTGCCGATTTGAAGTATTTGTTATAGAATGAGTATTTTATTGTTGGGTCCTCTTCGGCAACACGCAACTCACTATTAATAGTATTCCAGCGATTATTGTCCCAATACTCAAAAAGCCAATATTTCGGTGCATCAGGCTCTGTGGCAACAAGGGTACACATAAAGTCTATTTGCTCTCCGGCGGGTAGATTTTTGACCGGAACGGCGTAGATAAAGTAGTCGCCACGGTGGGTGCCGGCGAGAGATATGCCCTTATCTTCTATGAATGTCAGTCTTTTTCCGTTGACACTTACCGCGCTTAGTACTGCCGAACCGTTTTTTGGAGAGCAGAGACCGTCACTCTCCCATCTGTCGTTGTCACAACTTTGAGTCTCAAGTCTTGCAGGAAAGCCCTCAACGATGTTGTCAAAGTATGGGGGCTGTGTTACAGATATGGTAGTTGTATAACTATCGGATAGGCGGGTAACGGTAATTATCCCCTTTCGTGATGTTGTCGAGAAATTTGGCTCAACCCATAATGCAACATTGTGTGATTGTTCGGCAGCGAGGCGCTGTTTCCCTCCTACTATGCCAAACCAATTCTCGGCAGAGGATATATCAATCGACTCGCTGAGATTGGAGATAACAAGGTAGTTTATATCGGAACTTTGAGCCGGCAACTCTACCTTTTGAGGTAGAGCAAGGGTATGGTTTGTAGTTGTGGTGGGCAGCTGAGTGCTCTCTCCCATATCAAGGGCATTGCAGCACAAAGTTGCCAATGTAGCCATATAGAGTAGTAACATAGTGGTAGCTCTTTTGAGATTGTTATTTGAAGTAGCCGCTGCCGAAGAATATTTTCACCGCAAAACCGATATTATATCGACAATTGGCAAATTTATTGACCCTACCATAATCGCTGAGAGTTGTAGGATATGAACTACTGCTGCTATGCTCAACGATATAGTTTGACAGCTCGGAGTGCTTGAATGTTGGCGTTATATCGTAGATGCCATATAGTGAGAATTCCATGAGCCTACCTCCGTAGCCTATAGCAAAGAGCGCCGATACTGAGTTTTGGAGAATATCTGCCTTATAGGAGGTTTTGGATTGCATACCACTATCATAACTGCTTGAAGAGTATGAAATAGAACCGGTCTTATAGCTGGCGCCGGTATTGATATTATACATAGCGCCAAAGTCAAGAAATAGCGCTGAAGCATCACTTATTGAGCGCTTGACATTGAAACGGAACTTGCCGATAGTAGACATCTGGATTAGGCTTAGTTCCGGATGGTGTACTGTATCCGACTCCTTTTTGGTCATAGATTTGATACCAAAACGCTCAGCAACAAAGAAGTTGAAGAATTGGTCTGAGCGACCAATGCGCATCTCAAATGGAAAACCGATGGACATATGGGCATCGCCAAATCCATACTCAAAGCCTAAACCAAACTGCACAATATTGTGGTTGTTTCGACTCCTATAGCTATTTTTTTTATTCGCAGAGGTTGTGGAAGTCTGCTTATTGAATGTTGCGGAGTTATACGAGTAGGATGGCGTTGTAGTCGTGCCTGAACTTCTCTTTGGAGTCAACTTCTTTGTCAGAGAGGTAGTCTGGTTCTCAACAACGGTCACACGCTCGGAAACGGTATTATACCCCTCCTTTGATATTGTCACAGTGCGGCTACCTACCAATACATCCCCCTTAACTAAAGGCGTAGTGCCTACTTGCACACCATCAATGGTAATCTGTGCACCGATAATGTTGCAGTCGATATTTATCGTACCGTATATTGGCACTAAGGGCTTAAAGGTGTACTCCACACTCTCTGTGTTCGACACCCTGAGCAGTGTGGTCTGCGGGTGGTAGGAGTCGTTGCGACACTCTATCTCATGCTGCCCAATTTCGAGGTTACCAACCCATTTACCTCGACCTTTTAGCTCGGAGTCAACCCATATCTCGCCATTGTCGTTGCTGATAAGGGTTACTTTTGCAAAGTTGGCTTTGAGCTGAGGTTTTATAGAGGTAACTTTACCATCTGCAATATTTACCAGCTGCTCGTATGGATGGTAGAGACTCTTGATAACCTTAACCTTATGTTCGCCACTGTCTAAGCGAATATTCTTCTCCAAAGGTAGTGTGCCGACCTTCAGATTGTCAACATAGACCTGAGCACCAGCAATCTCGTTATTACTCTGCACCGCTAAGTGACCAAAGGCTGGGTTGAGCTGGATATTGAGTTCAACTTTCTCGCCTGCCATAGTTACCGTTCCGCTCTGCGGGTAGTATTTGAGGGCAGAGATATGATATTGATATGTGCCCTGGCTCAGTAGCTTTTTGCCCTTACCATTTGTGGTCTCGATAGGCTGGTTATCTATCTCCACAAGTGCATTTTTTGGCGATACGGAGACTGTTAGGTACTGCATTGAGGCTCCGCGCAGATCCACCTCCTGCTTAAAGTAGACACTGGAGGAACTGACCGATATCTCTTTGATATACTGCTTGCCGGCATACTCTAATTTTAGAGTATAGTTACCTGCCAACATATCCTCAACAATAAGGTAGAACTGTTCGTTGCTCTTGCCCTTAAACTGATTGTCGATATATATGGCAGCATCAGCGACATTGGTGGCGATAGTTATTGGGAATTGCTGCACTAACTCGGTCTCGATATAGTACTCTTTGTTGCCCTCAAGGTCTATGCTTACCTCGTTTGAGTCACCAAACTTGTTGTGTCTTAGATAGAAGCGCGTTGGTGCTTTAGCAGTCAACTCGATAATCAGTCCATTGTCGTATTGGGCTGTTTGGCAGCGTATAACCTCGTTGTTTGTGATAGGCATAACTTGAATACCGTCTATCTCCTCTGAAGTCATACGGTTTATCTTCATCTTTATACGAGCACAAGGGCGTAGAGAGTGGTCTAAGCCGATTTCGTCAATAGCCACTCCTGTTAAATCATCGGTATTAACAGCACGAAAGCTCTGAGGCTTTATAATTATGGAGTTTGTTGTTTGCGCTGAGAGTGCAACAACAAAAAGTGTGGCAAAAATAAGGCTTAGGACTCTTCTCATAGTAGTTAAGGGTGCTAAACGGGTTATTAGTTAATACCTGTGCCGGTAGATACGGTTCGTTCAATCATCTGCTCGGCAGTGTAGGATACATCTCGCTTCTGCTGCCAAACGCGTACGCGCACAAGAGGGTTAGCTTCACGGCGCATATCTATAGCAAGGGTCAAAATACCGTCATCGGCATAGTTATTTGAGTAGTAGAGTTGGCGCACCTGCACTGCATAGATGCCCTCTTTGGCGTTGTAGCCCTTCTCGACATCACACTCCTCAAAACGGATGTTGACGAACTCCTTTGAGGCGAAACTGCGCTGTAAATTCTCTAAATACTCCTTTTTTGAGTAACGGGTATATACAGCCTTGCCATCACTATTTATCAGTTCAACTTTGTCGCCATATTTGCGTTTGGATGGCTGGAGAACCTTACCCACGATAATGTATGCATCGTCAGAAAAGACCTTTTTGATATAAGCCATATCGCGCAAGCAGTAGGCTGTACGGTAGTCTTCAAGGAAGGTAATGAGGGTTAAACGGTCGCGTTCTTCCCAATCCTTTGCCATAATCTGTTTCTCGGTGTTGGTGCTCAACTTGTAGGCAACAGACTCCACTTTCTTGGTGGTAGCGTTGATGCGGAATACAACATCTTCAACAAAGGACTTGTTGCCTTTGAATTTGAGTTTTAGAGGGACCTGGCGACATATTACAAGGCTGTCGAGCTTAACAAAGGACCACTCTGGCGTGCGGGCAATGGATGGGTTACCCTCGGCTACAATTTTGTTATAGTCACTCCAAGCGCGGTCGGTAAAGTGGGTGCGGATATCACTCTTCGTAAGACCGGAGAAGGAGCCGACAATATCGGTCAAAATCTCGGTATATGGGGTAGTGTCACTGACACTCTCCACTGTAGCATATTTGGCAGTGGTGTTTTTTAGGCTCTGCTCAACGGTGGAGTTGACCTTTGGAGAGGCACTGTCAAAGGTGCTTTTAACCTTCACACCTTTAGGGGTCGTTTTTATCTCCTTAATGCTGCCGTCAAAGGCTGGGGCTACGGGGATAAGCACCGCTACCGTAGGGTCTGCTTGGCGAGCAAGGTCTATCATCTTGCAGTCTATTGTGATGTTGAAGGTGTCGGGCAGCTTCTTCATAGAGATAACACTGCGACCATCTTTAACACTCTCATCCTCGACCATGCCACTACCATCAAAGTAGTCAAAACTGATGCTTGACAGTGGTTCGCCCTCGTATGTGAAGTCTAAATAGAGGGTGTATGGATAGTGTTTGTTCTGCTTATCCTGCTTGATGCCAATAACTGATATTTCAATTTTAGATAATATGCTGCGGATAGAGGATAGTAGATACTGTGACGCATTAATACCCTCGATAGTTATTGGTGAGCCGGTGTAGTTGCGTAGAAGGATATAAGCCCACGAATAGCAGCGCAAAATATCCTCCGGAGCGGTCATAATCTGCGCGGCATCGATATAAGAGAGTATCTTCTCGCGTGATTTCTCTTCACGGCTATCCCAATCGGCACGACTCATGTAGCGCAAAACCACTTGCTGACCCTGTTCAGGCTGTAGGACTATGCGACGAACATTCTCCATGTATATGTTGGCAATGCCAACACTATTTGCCGTTGTTGTGACATTACTCTTTACACCACTACCGGAGTTGATGTTGGTAAGTGAGGTGTCAACCACTGTAGTTTGCACCATAGATATCTGCGAGAGGTTACGCAGGGCGCTATTGTCAGCACTCTCTACATCGGCGCCTACACCTATAGCCCACACATAATTCTCCATGTCAATATCGGCGCGTACAACCTTCGCCATACGCATCTGCTCGGCGGTCATCATCTGCGCAGAAACACTCCAGCAGCAGAAGAGAAACAATATCAAAGTTAGTAATTTTTTCATAGTCACAACATTACAATATACAAAGGTAGTATTTTTTTACGAAAGAAAAAAGGGATTATCAACAATGTTGATAGTCCCAATAGATAATTGTGATGTATATTATCTAAATCTGTTAGAACGAAATCTTTGCTCCGAGGAACCAAGTGCGTGGTAGCGAAGGACCGTAGATATAGCCGGCATCGCGGTCCGGACCTTTATCAAAGTCTTTTTGGTAAGAGTTGAAGATGTTCTTCAGCCCGCCATTTATTTGAATACCTATTGAGCGGTATATTTTGAAATCATAGCTGAGTTTTATGCCAAAATCAAAGAATGGGTCTGTTAGCTTTGCTACATCCTTCTCCACATATCCGGCAAAATGCTGAACAAGCATACGACCGGTGTAATTACCCGTCAGTGAGATATCAAAACGGCGCACAGGTGTTATTGTTGCTGTCATATATGCGTAGCTGTCAGGTGTGCGGAACATACGAGTTTCAGACGGCACACTCTCATCTTCGCTCCACTGCTCAGGCTCCTTGTAGCGGCTCTTTTGCAAGGTGCCACCGATTTGAAATTGCAACCACGGGTTGAAGGCAATGCGCGCCTCTAAGTTGATGCCCATAACTGTTGCACCGGAACCGTTGTAGCGCTCCAAAACGGTAGCGGTACCATCATCGGCAGTCTCGCCGGTCTCGCGCAGAGAAAATACATCTTTCAAAATGGTGTAAAAACCCTCTACCAGCAAGTTGCCCTGCACACCATTGTTGAATGTGTGGTACATATCAGCTGAGAGACTTAGGGAGTGTGAACGCTCCTCCTTAAGGTCATCTGCCAGGCGTATACGGGTGCGTTCGCCACCGACAATGGTAATGTGCAAATCTTCGTCAAATGCCTGTGGCGCACGAAAACCGGATGAGTATACAGCGCGGATGTTGATATCTCTGGTTGGATTATAGCGGAAGTTTACGCGAGGCGAGAAGATAAGGTGGTCTATAAGGTTATGTTTGTCAAAACGACCTCCAATTAAGAAACCCCACTTGTCGTTCTTCCACTCGTTCTGGATATATCCGCTATAGATGTGGATGGTCTGGTTTGTGGGGGTATAACCCTCGGCGAGAGGGGTATCTTTCATATAGTCGAGGTTGTACTCGGCACCTACAGTCAACTCTGCTGGCAGGAAGAGCATCTTTGGACAGCGGTACATATACTGCACACCACCTACAGCCGTAAATCCGTGAGTGTTACCATAGGCGTTAGGGTCCATATAGCTGCCGTAGTAGCTGTCTCGCTGAATATCTTGAGCTGAAGCATATGCGCTATAGCGGTGGCGGGTGTTGGCTGTAGTGCCCTCAAAGGTAATTCCTCCGCTATTGATAATGTGGTCTGTGGTCTCGGCAACATATGCCTGATGTGGCGGAACATCAAGCTGGTCACCACCGCGACGATACTCTTTAGTGCCGTGGTACTCTAAAGAGAGTTTACTATAGTTGCTGGTCTTGATATATCCGCGGGCGCCAATAGTTTGACCGTCAATCTCTCCAATCTCCACAAAACCGTCGCCATTGTGGTCATAACCTGAGCGGTGGCGGTTCTGTCCGTAGACCATAAGACCTGCCTTGCGGTTGTCAGTAACGAGCGATGCGTTGAGAGTGGTATTGTTGTCAAACGAGCCAGAGCAACCTATAGAGCTGATTGTGTGTGCAATCTGGCCAGAGTTGTAGAGTGGCTCTTTGGTAATAATATTCACTGTGCCACCGATAGCCGACGCACCATAGAGTGCCGAGCCACCACCGCGCACAACCTCAATGCGCTCAATCATATTTGACGGCAGATGCTCTAATCCGTATACACCTGCAAGGGCAGAGAATACAGGGCGAGAGTCTATCAAAATCTGCGAGTAATGACCATCAAGACCGTTTATTCTCACCTGCGTAAAGCCACAATTCTGGCAGTTATTCTCTACACGCACGCCCGACTGGAAGTTTAGACCCTCGGCAACGGTTGGCGATGTTGTAACATCAAAAAGACGGGTGTCAAGCACGCTTACAAGTGTTGGAGCCTCGCGACGGGTTGTTACATTTCGGTTTGCAGAGACAACGACAGCGTCAAGCGACACCTGCTCCTCGTTAATCTCAAAGTCAAGCTCAAGAGGCTCGCCGCTGTTTACCTTAACGGTCTTTGAGACGGTTGTATAGCCTAAAGCCGATACCTCAATGGTAATCTCTGTATCCTCAGGAACATCGTTGAGGATATAGTGACCGGTAGCGTCGGAGGTTGTGCCTATAGTTGTGTTTTTAACAACAATATTGATATAAGGGAGCATCTCCTTGCTCTTGGCATCTGTAATATGTCCAAAAATATGTGTCTCATAGTCAGATGCATATGTGCTGCCGACAATACACAATGCCGACAAAAGTAAAGATATAATTTTCTTCATTTTTGTGATTTTGTATTTGTTATAAAAATAGTTTGGAAACAGGTTTTTATAACAATACAGGGGGAGCACGAAGAGAATAGATAACTCTCGGCTCAACAGCGCGTAAGATAACATCGACAGCTGAAATGACTGTCAGCAGGACAATAGCCGAAAGTAGAGCTTGGCTCTGTGAAATAAAGAAAAGGAGTAGGTTGAAGTGACAAATAGGACAGTCGTCACTCATGCCATTTGATGCCGCACTACGGGTATTTCTCAGCGAGTCGTAGTAGTCCGCAGAGTGGGTGTGGAGCGCCTTGCCGGTATATGTAATAGCAATGGCTGCGAGCATTGCCCACAACACCAAATTGCGTATCTTCTTTCCAAAAATCATAAATTTGCGTTGCAAAGGTAGTTATTGTAATTGAAAAAAACAAATTACACTCTCTGCATGCATAAAAATCATATATGCTCCATAAATTGAGATATAGTCATACCTGTGCGGGTTTTGAAGAAGCGGCATAGGTTGCTACTGCCGGCATAGTTGAGTCTTTCGGCTATCTCCTTGACAGAAAGATGTGTCGTGCGTAGTAGTTGCTTTATCTCGGCAATAGCGGTGCGGTCGATAAACTCTTTAGCTGAAAACCCGATACCCTCAGTCACTATGGCTGAGAGGTATTTGGGCGTGATGCATAACCGCTGTGCAAAATATGCAACCTCACGACAGCGCGGATTGGTGCTGACTAGGGTAACGAACTCGTCAACTATGCGTCGGCGATTTTTAGGTTCGGATGTATCTATCTTAAAGTTGCGGACAATGCGTGCTAAAATCTCCAAACAGAGTGAGCGAAATAGGTTGAGCATAATATGATGTCGACAGATGTTGCGCTCCTCACTCTGCTTGCTGTCAAGCAGATGTAAGTAGTCCATACGGTTTGAATACTCATCGTTATTTGTCAAACTGTATACCGGATGTTCAGAGATGTGTGAGAAGAAGGATGTCGGAAAGCCGTGTAGAGCTTCGTCCATAGCCTGAGGGTTAAAGCGGACCCATGAGGCGGTAAAGTCTGCCGTGGGGTTGTCTAAAGTGTATATATCTCCTGGGAAGACGATTATTATGTCGCGCGAATGGATGGAGTGTTCGGTGTGAAAGTAGCTAAAATGTGCCAATCCACTGTGACAGATAAGTATAAAACCCTCGCGTTCCTGGGCTGTGGGAAGGTCTGTAGAGATACCACAGGTGTGCATTCCCACCTTTATGCCATTTTGGGCTATAGGACCGAGGTCGATATTCAGAATGTCCTTTTTGATATCTAAATTGTCCATAAATGTTCCGATTTTGACAACAAAGGTAGACTATTTTTGGAAAAAATGAAAACATTAACGGAAAAATCGTTATCGGTCTATTTTGAGATAATTCCGACCTTTGCAGCGAACAAAAGGATAATTTTTATGAAGAGATTTTTTCTATTGAAGCAGGGGGTAATTGCCCTCTCAATTGTTTTGATTTGTAGCTGTGTCAACCAGGCACAACAGCAGTCAGAACAACACTCCTACCCAACAGCTGTGGTTGAAAAGGGTAGCATTACTGTCGAGCGTAGTTACTCGGCAGCCATTCGTGGTCGTCAGGATATTGATATCTTTCCGCAGGTGGCTGGAACAATAACAAAGGTATGTGTAAAGGAGGGCGAGGTGGTTCGTAAGGGTCAGCCTCTCTTCATTGTAGACCAGATACCTTTTGATGCCGCAAAGCAGATTGCCGAT
>JAZNTY010000106.1:0-7020 GCA_045592005.1 Alistipes sp.
CGTATGACCACTCGCCAAAGTAGTAGCTAGAGCTTTTCTTCTCGCCGACACGGAGTGTATATGGTCCATTTATACTACCAGATACATTAGTGACACTCAATGTGATATAATCTTCGCCAACTTTGATTACCTTAACACCATGACCTGGTTTTCCACTTTGATGCCAATCAATATATCCGGGTTGTAAGTTTGCTATAGGTATCTCATAGATATCGTCGCCACCCATATCTCTACCCGTAACTTCACACTCCTTATATGAGGAGTCAACAAGTTTTAAAATTCTGTTATCAGCCATAATCATATAATTTTATTAAGTAAGTTACAAAAAAAATATCATAAAACTAAAAAACGCCCTTCAAATTTACTATCAACCACCAAAATCACATAGGAGATAACACTACGCTACCCTATTATAAATATGGTAGGTCGTTTTTGGATATCCGGTAGCCCTCGCTTTCGCCATAGAGCAACTGTTGTTGTGTAGATATACTCATTGTTGGAGGTAATATCACACGCTACACATAGGCGGGTATTGGGCTGTAATATTTTAAGCATCTGCTCAGCCATTTTCACATTACGATATGGAGCCTCTATAAAGAGCTGAGATTGCTTTTCAGCCGTGGCACGGGCTTCAAGGCGTTTTAGAGCCTTTGTACGCTCAGGTTCCTTGATAGGCAGATAACCATTAAAAGCGAAAGACTGACCGCTCATTCCCGAAGCCATAACAGCCATAAGTATAGATGAAGGTCCGACAAGTGGCATCACGCGGATATTATGTTTATGACACAACTCCACCACAGCCTGCCCAGGGTCGGCAACTGCCGGCACACCAGCCTCCGAGATAACACCGGCACTACGACCGGCAAGCAGAGGTTCTATCATCTTTGCTATCTCTGTAGGCGAGGTGGTATGCTCATTCAGCTCCACAAAGGTGGCATCGTCAATAGCTCGCGCATAGCCTGACTTAGAGAGGAAGCGGCGCGCAGAACGGATATTTTCGACTATAAAGTAGTCAAGTGAGTCTATAATTTCCCCATTTGAAGATGGGGTAACATCCACTACTGCCGTATCATCAGATATAGGGCAAGGAATAAGATATAGCACAGCCTCCATTATTCGTAAATATATATTCGTTTTACTCGTTTTGAGATAGATGTAAGCACCTCATAAGGGATGGTGTCGAGAATTGCAGCCATATCTTCGGCGCTATTTCCAGGCATAGCAGAGAAGATAACCACCTCATCGCCCTCCTGCACGCCATCTATATCTGTGATATCGACCATACAGCTATCCATACATATTCTACCCACAGTAGGAGCCTTGTGACCATTAACAACCATACTCCACGCACCACAACCCAAATGACGGTCAAGACCATCAGCATAACCAATAGGAATAGTGGCTATACGACTACGGCGTTCAACCACTCCCGCACGACCATAGCCTACACTCTGCCCTGCGTCAAGGTCTCTAATCTGCACTACGCGGGTACGAAGCGTAGAGATTGGTTCCAAATCGGGGTTATATTCATAGCCAAAGCCATACATACCTAAACCTAAACGACACATATCGAAGTGTGCCTCCGGAAACCGGATAATTGCAGCAGAGGCGGCAGCGTGGCGCAATATAGGATAACCACAATGCTCCTGCACCTGAGCACTGAGAGTATCAAAGAGAGCTATCTGCGAGCGCGTAAAGGCATCCTGACAAGGGTCATCCGCCACGCATAGGTGGGTAAACAGAGAGGCGACTCTCAGATGTTGGTTATATCTATCAAGGCGCTCCAAAAGGGCTGGAACATCGCCCTGCATAAAGCCGAGACGATGCATACCCGTATCAAACTTAAGGTGCACAGGATAGTTTAGTTCTCCGCTAAGTTCCACAGCTTGAGCAAAGGCATCCAACGAGCGGAAAGAGTATATCTCCGGTTCAAGGTGGTGTTCCACCATTATATCAAAGCTATGGTCATCGGCATTTAGCACAACAATAGGCATTGTTATCCCCTGTTGACGGAGTAGTGCTCCCTCGTCGGCAAAAGCGACTGCTAAATAGTCTATACCCTGCTTACATAGCATCTGCGCCACCTCAGCATCGCCCGTTCCATAGCCGGAAGCCTTTACCATAGCTGTCATCTTGGTTGTAGGGGCTATTTTTGAGCGGAAATAGTTGATATTGCGCTCCATAGCTCGTAGATTGACTTCAAGCACTGTAGTATGGCTCTTTAACTCAAGACGGTGCGAAATGCGCTCGGTACGCGCCTGACGATTACCTTTTATTAGTATAGCCGCATTAGAAGGCTCGATATGTGATATATCGCCCAACAGCTGCTCGGTGGTAGAATAGAAACGAGTAGGGACTGTAAAGTAGTGGCTATATTTAGATATCGCCTCACCTACGCCCACAAAGAGGGATATATTACGAATTGCCATCTGCTCTGCAACAAGGCGATAGAGTTGCTCTTCATTTAGACCACTTTGTAGGATATCGGAGAGTATAACCACCTTATCTCTACTCTGAGCTACAGAGTCCAAATAGTCAAGTGCAATAACCAAAGAGTCTACATCACAACTATAGCTATCATTGACAATCAAGTTATCATTCGCTCCTGGCTTAACCTCTAAACGCATAGCGACAGGTGGCAGAGAGGTCATATCTATCTCCGAACAGCCACAATATTGGCAGAAGGCTGCAACAAGGCGGGCATTATTGACAGTGATAGCATCATAATGCATAGGCACACTGATAGTAGCTGCATCGATAAGTTTACGGTCGCTAAACTTTGCCTCTACAGCCTTAGCTATGGTGCTATAAGCTGAATTGTATATTATAGTATCGGCACTTAGCAACAACTTCTCGGAGAGTTTCTGCTCCTCACTATTAAAGTTCGCCTGGTGCGCATCGCCCAAAGTGGTAAATATAGTCACATCGGGGCGTATCATATTATATAAGTTGAGCATCTCTCCAGGCTTAGATATACCTGCCTCAATAAGGGCAACCTGACAGTCATCAGGCACCATAAGTAGCGATAGAGCAACGCCGAGTTGTGAATTATATGAGCGCGGAGAGCGGAAAAATTTAATCTGGCTACCCAACGCGTGAGCAATCCACTCCTTAACAACCGTTTTGCCATTAGAGCCTGTAATAGCGGCGACTACTCCCCCAAAATTATCTCGACGATAGGCTGCAAGCTTTTGAAGAGCTGCAAGTGCATTGTCAACCACAACCATACCGCAATGAGCCGGAAGTTCAACCTCCCGTTCAGTCAGAAAGGCGGTAAGACCACGACAAACCATATCGTCAATATAATCATGGGCATCGTGATTAACACCGTTTATAGCGACAAAAAGTGATGTGGCAGCATCTGCTACAACTTTGCGGCTATCGGTTAGAACCGAACAAATCTTCCTATCAACTCCGTAATAGCGACCCGAACATATTTGGGCTATCTGCGACAGTGTAAACTCCATATATCTACAATGAGAATGTAACAATAGTAATACCTGAGCCTCCGTGGTCAGGATGGTCATCAACAGCACTTTGAACCGCCGGAATAGTCTTTAGATAACGGCGTATCTCCTCCTTAAGCGCGCCTGTACCCTTACCGTGAAGAATAGTCACCGAGCCTACGCCGACCATAAGAGCATCATCAACAAAATGGCGAACCATCTCCAAAGCATCAACAACTCTCTCGCCCCTAACATCAATAGAGGTCTTAAAGTTCAAGCGGCGCTGCGATATCTCAGCCCCGATAACTGTTCGAGGAGTTTGTGGGCGTGTAGCTCTATGATATTCCGCTGAGGAGATAACCTCCAAACGAGCAACCTCCACAGTGGTAAGCATCTGTCCAAAGGCGACCTTTGCCTTCTTACCTTGAATACTCTGCACCACTCCCACACCGTCATGTCCTACAAGGCGCACCTTTGCATCTACAACAACCGGCTGTGGTGCAGGCTTCTGCTCCTGCGCATTGTCTATCTGAGATGGTTTATTGGTTTTGCGCTCCTCTCGGCGTTGACGGCGGCGCTCAATACGAGCTATCTCGCGGGCAATCTGCTCATCATTTTCGCTATCGGCGACCTCTACACTCTGCTTAAAGTCATTAAACGACTGTCTTAATGTGCGTGTCTGCTCCTTCTCTGCCTGAGCCTCACGAATTGCCTTAATAGTACCCTCTATTTGTCTATTAGCCTCAGCGATAAGCTCCTTTGCACGGGTTTTAGCCTCATGCAAAATAGCGCGACGCTCTTCACGAATGGAGGCAAGTTGCTCTCGGTAATTCTGCTCTAACTCCTCAACTTTGCGGTCTGTTTGGCGTATCTTATCGCGCTTATTCTCCCAATATCTCTTATCGCGGGCTATTTCACGCAACTGTTTCTCTATATCGATATGGTCAGAGCCTGCCTTTTGCTTTGCCGAAGCGATAATATCCTCCGGCAGACCTATTTTACGGGCTATCTCGACGGCGAAAGAGCTACCAGGCTTACCTGTCTCTAAACGGAACAAAGGGCGGATATTTTGCACATCAAACATCATTGCGCCATTGATAATACCATCTGTCGAAGAGGCATAGTATTTTATATTGGAGTAGTGTGTAGTAATAACACCAAAGCAACCACACTCAACAAGTCGCTCCAATACAGCCTCGGCGATTGCCGCACCGATAATAGGTTCTGTACCCGTACCAAACTCATCAATGAGCACCAATGAGCGGTCATCGGCTCCAGCAAGCATAGCCTTCATATTTATCAGGTGCGAGGAGTATGTAGATAGGTCGTTCTCTATCGACTGCTGGTCACCGATATCTATAAACATCTTATTAAAGACCGGAAGCTCGCTACTTTGACCCACTGTAACAGGAAAACCACACTGGAACATATATTGGATAATACCAACAGTCTTCAAGCATACCGACTTACCGCCGGCATTAGGTCCAGAGATGACCAATATGCGATTATCCTTATCCAAACGAGCATCAAGTGGAACAAGTTCGCGGTTATGGTTCTTTAATGTTTGCGCCAACAATGGGTGGCGTGCCTTGACCAACCACAACTCGCCACCGCTAACTATTGGTTGTGTAGCATTATTTGCAAGAGCCCAGCGAGCCTTAGCTCTAACCATATCAATAGTTGCAACAAATTCGCCCGCAGAGGCGATAGGCTCTATATCCACACGCGCCATATCGGTAAAGGCTGTCAATATACGCACCACTTCGCGGCGCTCAGCATACTCCAACTCCTTAAGGCGATTATTGAGTTCAACAACCTCTACCGGCTCCACATAGAAGGTCTTACCGGTAGCCGACTCGTCATGGATAAATCCCTGCAATTTGCGTTTATTTGCTGCTGCAACGGGGATAACAGCACGACCCTCACGGATAGATATTGTTGCATCGGCATCTACTATGCCAGCACTCTTAGCACCCTGCAACACAGCCTGAAGTCGTTTTGACACCTGACCCTCCGACTGTCGTATCTCTCGGCGGACTGTAGCAAGCTCTGCCGAAGCACTATCGCGAACATTACCGCGCTGGTCCAATATACGGTCAATCTCTGCAACGATATGGGAGAGTGGCTGTATATCCTTAGCCAAACGACAAAGAGTCGGAAATTGCTCGCCATCCTTAATAATATCCACCACAGCCGCAGCAGCAGAGAGGGTTACACCTAAGCGCATAACCTCCTCAGCATCAAGGAAAGTACCTACAACACGAATTTTGTCTACAAGGGTGTCGATATCGAAAAATTCATCGCGTAGCACGCCACAATCCATAGTAAGAATTGTGCACATCTCTGCCGTTAAAGATTGTCTGGTAACAATCTGGCGCGACGAAGTACTAAAGGTCTGCTCATCTAACAACTGCGATGAACGACGCATAGTACACAACTCCCGACATTGGTTGCGAATGATATCAAAGCCTATTTTGGACTCGAAGTTCTCAGGATACAGCATCTTAAAAAAAGACCCGACTATCACAACAAAGCTGCATAATCGGGCTATAAAGTTTTATTACTCAGACTTTTTTGCAGCCTTAGCAGATTTTTTCTCAGCCTTAGCAGCCTTCTTCTCAACCTTAGCCTCATCTCCACCAAAGAGTGAGAAGTGGACATAACGCTTAGGGTTCTCCTTCAAATCGCCAAGCAGCAATGACAGGTTCTCAGATGCCTGAGTAAGGTTTGCATAGAGCTCTTTATCATTCAGCAGGCTACCCACAGTACCATCATTTTGGTTCAATTTTGCCAACAGAGCGTTCAAATTTTCGATACTTTGAGACAGTTTAACACCCATCTGATGCTCATCAAGCGAAGAGGTTAGATTGCTAACATCCGAGACAATACCATCAATCTTCTCGCCATTATTTTTAAGAGTGGCGGTAAATGAGTCTATATTGGCAACTATCTGCGACTTCTCAAGGTCTGCAAGTACACCATTAAGATGTGAAATAGCAGAGGATATATTGGCATTATTGTTATCAACCAAGCTATTGAGAGAGATAAGAGTGGTGTTAAGGTTGTCAATCATAACAACCAGCTTCTCCTTAATATCGCCAAACTCCGAGCCGAGAGTATCGAGCATACCTACCTCAACCTGAGAGGTAATGGTACCACCCTTCTCCAGCATCTGCTCCGAGGTGCCGAGAATAATCTCCACTGCCTGACCTCCCATAAGTCCGGCACTGAAAATCTTTGCCTTAGAGTCTACGGGAAGAGTATAATCTTTTGATACGGCAAGAACGACCTGCACCTTTGTTGGGTCATTCGGAGCGATGGAAACAGAGGAGACCTGACCCACCTTTACGCCTCGAATAACGACTGCTGAGGCTGTCTGCAATCCACTTGCATCATCATAGTAGGCATAGTAAGTATCGCTACGCCCAAAAATATCGGCGCCACTCAAGAAACGGATACCTGCCCAGGCACCAAAAAATATCAGCAATGCATAAATTCCAATTTTTACCTCTTTTTTCATATCTCTACTTATTAGTTACAACTTTATTATCTTTAACGGCGATAATAAACGCCT
>JAZNTY010000107.1:0-10593 GCA_045592005.1 Alistipes sp.
TGCCGGCGATGTACCACTTGGTGCAGGTATGAGCTCCTCAGCTGCTCTTGAGAGCACCTTCGCCTTTGCACTCAACGACCTCTACAACCTCGGCATCGAGAAATTTGAGCTTGCTCGCATTGGTCAATCTACCGAGCATAACTACTGTGGTGTAAAGTGCGGTATCATGGACCAATTTGCATCAGTTCACGGCAAAGCAGGTCATCTTATGCGCTTAGACTGCCGTTCTATGGAGTATACATACTTTCCATTTGACCCTACAAAGCATGGTTACCGCCTTATGTTGGTTAACTCTTGCGTTAAGCATGAGCTTGTTGGTTCCCCTTACAACGACCGTCGCGCCTCTTGCGAGCGTGTAGCTGCCGTTTTGGGTCAGGAATTTTTGCGTGGCGCTACTATGGAGCAGCTGGAAGCTATCAAGGATAAGATTTCAGAGGAAGACTACCTCCGCGCACGCTATGTAATCGGCGAAGAACAGCGTGTACTCGATGTATGTGAGGCTTTGGAGCGCGATGACTATGAGACTGTTGGCGAGCGTATGTACCAGACCCATTGGGGTATGTCACGCGACTATGAGGTAAGCTGCGAGGAGCTCGACTTCTTAGCTACCGTTGCTAAGGAGTGTGGCGTTACCGGCTCACGCATTATGGGTGGCGGTTTTGGTGGCTGCACTATCAATCTGGTTAAGGAGGAGCTATATGACAACTTTGTAGCTACCGTTACCGAGCGCTTTGCCGCTAAGTACGGTCATGAACCAAAAATCTATCCGGTTGTCATATCAGACGGTTCTCGCAGATTGTAACATCAAATATCTCCATTATTTTAGGGGTTGCCCAACGATATTTGTTGAGCGACCTCTATTTTAATAGTAATATTTATCCCCATTTTGACTCTATATTGTCAAACAACCATGTAACACCCTTAAAATCTAAGCATCTATGATTATTTATGACAAACAGAGAGCTCGCGAGATGTTCGAGCAGTCGTTATCCACTTTGACAGATGGCGGTGCAGTAAGTGTAGATATGCAGGACTTTGACCAAGTTACCCGTTATGCACACTCTTATCAGGGTATTGTCTACAACTCCCCTAATGGCGTTAACGAACAACTTCTTGAGCAGATATATAGCGATTTACATAGTTATGGTCCGTTACGCATCAATACAATATTGCTCAACATTCGCGTTTCAAATAGCGAGATGCTACCGCTTGATACCCTTTATCAGATTATCGAGGCGTTCCATTCTCACGATTATGACCTTAGTTGCAATATTATATGGGGTATAACTGCATCTGAAGATTTGAAAGAGAATGAGATTGAGATTGTCGGAGCACTGAGCATCAGTTTTTAGTTATGCACATTGAGTACCTAACATTTTCAGAAACAGGTCGCCGCTCTAAAAATGACGACTATCTGGGCGTGGTTACTACCGACAACCGCACCCTCTTTGTCCTTTGTGACGGTTTGGGCGGTCATCCCTTAGGAGATATGGCTTCTCGATGTGTGTGCGAGGCTGTGTGCGACTTTTGGCAACTGAACGACACCATTGCTGACTCAGAAGCAAAACTACGCGAGGCTGTTAATATCGCCACATTAACGCTCGCTGGTTATGCAAAGTCTTTTAGAGATGTAGGTATGGGTACAACCATAGTTGTAGCCGCCATTGAAGGAGACAAACTACTTGTGGCTCATTGTGGCGATAGTCGTTGTTACCTGTTTCGCAACTCTAAACCTCTATTCTGCACCACCGACCATGCCGGCTTTGGAGTGTTGACGCGCTGCCTATTCTCTACAAAACCGGAACAAGCTATTGTCGACATTGCCAACTTTGACCTTCAGGATGGAGATAGTATATTTCTCTGTTCGGATGGTGTTTGGGGCGCCATAGCTCCCAACATTTTAGCAGACCGCCTTTGCGACCATAGCGATATGGAACAGATTGTCGATGTTATCAAGTTTCTATGCGAAAAACACTCCAACGATAACTATTCGGCAATATATGCAAGGTTTAGTCAAAATGGCTAATCTACAGAACAGAGCTTAAAACCAACGCCCTTGAGGGTTATAATTTTATCTTCTCCGAGTTTACGGCGAAGACGACGAATATGAACATCTAAAGTTCTATCTCCCACAACTACATCGCCACCCCAGATACTGCGGAAAATCTCCTCTCTGGTAAATACCCTATTAGGCTCTGAGATAAGCAGTTGTAGAATATCAAACTCCTTACGAGGCAATTGCAATTCGCCGGTAGGCGTTACAACAACACGACGAGCAAAGTCAAGAGTTATATCCGCCACATTAGAGGTTTTTACTCGTTTCATTATGGCGTTGACACGACTACACAACACCTTCATACTTACGGGTTTTGTGATATAGTCATCAGCGCCGGCTTGATAGCTCTCTATTTGACACTGCTCCTCCTGTACTGCGGAGAGAAAGATTATCATAGTCTGCTCCAAACTACTTATAGCTCGCAATGCTGCACAAGTTTGGCGACCATCCATAATGGGCATCATCATATCGAGCAATATAAGATGCGGGCGCACAGCAACAGCCGTCTTCACCGCCTCAGCGCCATTGCTTGCGGTGTAGATATCATATCCCTCGCGGCGTAAGTTGTAGCTTATAAACTCACGAATATCAACCTCGTCGTCAACTATAAGTATTCGTTGCGCCATTTAGAACTCAACTACAGGTGCAACATCTGTACCCTGCTGAGCAGCAAAATACTCCTTAGCTGAGAAGCCGAACATTGATGCCAAAAGATTGTTAGGGAAGGTCACTACCCTATTGTTAAACGACTTAACAACCTCGTTATAGCGCTGACGCTCAACAGAAATACGATTTTCTGTACCCTCTAACTGTGCCTGCAACTCCAAAAAGTTTTGGTTTGCCTTCAGTTCAGGATAACTCTCAGCTACAGCTATAAGGCGACCCAAAGCCGAGGTAACCTTACCCTGTGCCTGAACATAATTTTCAAACTGCTCTGCGGTCATATTTGCACCATCAACAGTAATTGATGTAGCCTCTGCACGAGCCGCAACTACGCTCTGGAGAGTCTCAGACTCATGTGCAGCATAACCCTTAACTGTATTGACAAGATTTGGAATAAGGTCTGCACGACGCTGATACTGCGCCTCGACATTAGACCAAGCACTTGACACCTCCTGCGAAGCCTTTGCAAGAGAGTTATAGACCGATACACCATAGGCTACAACAGCAGCCACAACAACCAATACGATAATCAATGTTGTCCTTTTCATAACTTATAAGTTTTATCCTAAATTTTTAATAGTTTCTCTAAAATCGACTGCCGGCACCACCTCCGCCAAAACTTCCACCACCGAAGCCGCCTCCAAAGCCACCGCCGAAGCCGCCTCCACGACCAAAACCACCACCTCCGATAACCACCGGAGTGTTAGATTTATAGACCTTCTCTACACTTTTGCGTTCAAAACCGCATGAACTACAACGATATAGGCTCTGCACAAGGTCATACTTACGGTTTGAACTGAGTTTTGTCGTACTGATTTTCACAAGATTATGCTTACCACACTTCGGGCACTTACGACTTTGCCACTCTACATATACGGCAGCCGCAACAATAAGTATCAGCAGCACCATAAATATCGCCGCAAAGCCCAAAATTTCCCCCACAGTAGCCTCAGGCTCAGCAAAGTATTCGCCATTTGTAGATATAACCTTAGCCACAGCAGCTACACCTTCAACCATACCACGACTATAGTCGCCCTCTGAGAGATGTTCGACCATATACTGCTGCTGTATACGCTTACATATAGCATCAGGCAAGATGCCCTCAAGACCATATCCGGTAACAAAGCGTATTTCACGCTGTTCTGTAACCAACAGTATACCCAAGCCGTTATCAGACTCTTTACCGCCGACGCCCCACTTCGAAAAGAGATTATGGGCAAAGGTAAATACATCATCCCCCTCAATATCCTCTACAGCGACCACCGCAATTTGCGCCTTACCTGCACTATGCAGAGAGTCACACGCCATATTTATCGCCCTTACAGCCTCTGCCGACAAGATACCATCCGGATTAGAGGTATAAGCAGCAGCATCTGCTATCTGCACATTGATAATATCATCTACCGAGTACTTAGTAGCACTCTGAGCCGAGATATACAACACAAGACTAAAGAGTATAAGCAATAATTTTCTCATATTCGTATCATTAACCACACAAAGGTATGAAAATTTTACTATTTTGTTAAAAAAATCGAAATATTTTTGATTTATACATTTTGAATTTTGAATTGGTTTAACTACCTTTGTGCGATACTATTTTCTCTAAGGAACTATTCAAAAAAGTTTCCGAGGAGTACCACTAAAACTTACTATTTATGTCTACTACTATTGAACCTACATTAGCTCCCGAAGTGGAGGCTGTCAGCGTTGCTGAGGATGTGTTAATTGAAGATGTTGAACAAGTTTGCCCTCAACTTGAGGATGCAGAGCAACAAGATGCTATACTCGGCACGGAGGGCGAGGAGCAGCAAGAGGTAGTAGAGGTACAAATAGCCGGCAAGAGCAAGTCTGAGATTGTCGATATGCTTGCTGTTGTTATCGAGAACAACCTTACCGGCGATATCCGTCATATTGTCGAGGAACTCAAGACTGCCTTCTACAAACTCCACCGCGCACAGGTTGATGCCGTTCTTAAGGAGGCTGCTGAGCAGGGCGTTACCGTAGAACTCACACCCGATGCTGACGAGGCTCGTTTGAAGGAGCTGCTGAAGGTATACCGCGAATACCGCGACAAGGTGGCTGCCGAGTCTGAGAAGGTTAAGGAGGATAACTACCAACAAAAACTTGAGATTATCGAGGAGCTGAAGGCTCTCATCTCCAACGAAGAGACCCTCAATGTCACCTTTACCCGTTTCCGCGAGCTACAAAACCGCTGGCGCGAAATTGGTCCTGTACCACAAAGCAAGGTTAATGATTTGTGGGAGACCTACAACCTCCATATTGAGCACTTCTATGACTTTGTAAAGATTAACAAGGAGTTGCGCGACTTAGACCTCAAGAAGAACTATCAGACTAAGGTAAATCTTTGCGAGGCTGCCGAGGCTCTTGCTGAGCAGTCAAATATTGTTGAAGCTTTCCGCATGTTACAGAAGTATCATGAGCAGTGGCGCGAGACAGGTCCCGTTGCTGCGGAGCTCAAAGAGCCACTTTGGGAGCGTTTCAAGGCTGCTTCGTCTGTTATCAACCGTCGTCATCAGGACCACTTTGAGTCCCTCAAGCAGGAGCAGCTTGCCAACCTTGAGCGCAAAACGGCACTCTGCGAGGCTGCGGAGTTATTAGTCAGCTCAGCCCCTATGTCACACAAGGAGTGGAGCAAGGCTAATGAGCGTCTGATAGAGCTTCAGAACCAATGGCGTACCATAGGTTTCGCCCCTAAGAAGGAGAACACCAAGATATATGACCGCTTCCGTGCGGCTTGTGACCGTTTCTTTGAACTTAAGCACACCTATTATGCAGATGTCAAGGGAGAAATGGACCACAATCTAACCCTCAAGGAGGCTCTTTGTGAGGCTGCCGAGCTTATTCAGGACTCTGAGGAGTGGAAGGAGGCTACCGAGAAACTATTGGAGCTTCAGGCGCAGTGGAAGAAGATTGGCAGTGTCTCTCGTCGTCACGCAGATAATATTTGGCAGCGTTTCCGCGCAGCGTGTGACCACTTCTTTGAGCGCAAGAGCCAACATTTTGCCTCTGTGGAGGATAGCTACGCATCCAACCTTCAGAAGAAGGAGGCTCTCTTGGCAGAGATGGCAGAGGCTGAGGTTAAGAGCTTTGATGCTATCAAAGAGTATCAGCGCCGTTGGAGTGAGATAGGTTTTGTTCCTATCAAGCACAAGGACGAGATACAGAAACGCTACAAGCAGGCTGTAGACCGTATGTTTGCCATTGTGCGTAGCAACGACCGCGAGCAGTCACTCTCTCGCTTCAAGGAGAGGGTTAACTCTATGCGTCAGGAGGGCGACCGTCGCCTCCGCTCCGAGAGGGAGAAACTCTATAACCGCGTACGCCAGCTTGAGCAAGAGGTTGCCACTTTGGAAAACAACATAGGCTTCTTCTCCAAATCAAAGGGTGCCGAGGCACTAATTGCCGATGTTAACGAGAAGATTAACAAGACAAAGCGCGAGATAGCAGAGATTATAGAGAAGATTAGAATGATTGATTGCGACTAATGCCGCACTGAGCAGATAACGGAGCCCCGTTATCTGTTTGGTTAATGAGCATAAACAAACTATAAATTAATTAAAGGTATGAAACTATCAAAACCGAAGTACATCTTTGTCACCGGAGGTGTTGCTTCATCACTTGGAAAGGGAATTATCTCCTCTTCACTTGCCAGACTATTGCAGGCTCGTGGTTATGTGACTACAATTCAGAAGTTTGACCCATATATAAATGTTGACCCTAGCACCCTTAACCCGTATGAGCACGGAGAGTGCTATGTCACCGACGACGGAACTGAGGCTGACCTTGATTTGGGTCACTATGAGCGTTTTACCTCTATTGCCACCTCGAACAAAAACACCGTTACCACAGGTAAGATTTATAAGACCGTCATCGAGAAGGAGCGTCGTGGCGACTATTTAGGCAAGACCGTACAGGTTATTCCTCACATTACCGATGAGATTAAGCGCCGTATACAACTCAATGGTCAAACTAAGCAGTTTGATATTATCATTACTGAGATTGGTGGTACCGTTGGCGATATTGAGTCACTGCCATTCATCGAGTCTGTACGCCAGCTGCGCAACTCGTTAGGTTATCAGAATACCGCTTTGGTACACCTTGCTTGGGTACCATATCTTGCCGCTTCTGGCGAGGTTAAAACCAAACCTACACAGCACTCTGTAAAGGCATTATTAGAGAACGGCTTGCAGCCCGATGTATTGGTTTTGCGCGCCGAGAACCCATTAGAGACCTCTATTAAGCGTAAGATAGCTCTCTTCTGCAATGTTATGCCTGAGGCTGTTGTCGAGTCTGTCGATATGCCTACAATCTATGAGGTACCTCTACGCCTATTTGAGCAGAAGATGGACCTTGTCGTTATGCAGCGCTTAGGTTTGCCTACAGAGGACTCTGTCTCCGACCTTACAGCATGGAGAGCCTTTGTGGACAAAGTAAAGAACCCGACAAAGAGAGTTGAGGTTGCTTTGGTTGGTAAGTATACCGAGTTACCAGATGCCTACAAGTCTATTAATGAGTCGTTTATTCACGCCGGTGCTATGAACGACTGTAAGGTTAAGGTACGCTATGTCAAGGCAGAGAAGGTTAACGAGCAGAGTGCTCCGGAGCTCTTTGAGGGCGTTTCAGGCATCTTTGTAGCACCAGGGGCAGGCAGTCGTGGCATAGATGGTAAGATTGCAGCTGTTAAGTATGCTCGTCAAAATAAGATACCATTCTTCGGCGTAGGTCTTGGTATGCAGTGTGCGGTAGTTGAGTTTGCCCGCAATGTATTAGGTTATGCGGATGCAGCCTCTGCCGAGATTGACACTACCACAAAGCACCCTGTAATCGATGTTATGGAGGAGAATAAGACCGACAAGGGCGATACTCGCCGTATAGGAGGCTATGTCTGCACTCTCGACCCTAACTCAAAGGCAGCAAAGGCTTACGGCATAACCTCTGTTATGGAGCGTCACAGCCACCGTTATGAGTTCAATAGTAACTACCGAGAGCAATTTGAAGCTAACGGTATGCAGTGCGTAGGTATCAATCCGGAGACCTCTCTTATTGAGGTTGTCGAACTTAAGGACCATCCGTGGTTTATCGCCACTCTGTATCATCCTGAGTACAAGAGTACAGTAGAGCACCCTGCGCCACTATTTGTGGACTTCATTGACGCAGCGCTAAAATATCAAAACAACAAATAATACGAAATGGAAAACAATAGCACAACAAATAAACAATCAATAATCGGATTTATCCTTATCGGCGTAGTATTCTTCGCCTATATGTTGTATAACAACTACCAGATGGAGAAATACAACGAGCAGTTGGCTATAGAGCAGGCTGTAGATGATTTTACCACAGCAGCATCTGAACAACTGAAGGCGGAGCAGACTGCAACCACCCCAAGCAACGAGATTGCACCTACAACACAGGTTGTCGAGAACCCTTTTATCCTCGATGCAGCAGAGATTTCGGAGGTTGTTGTTGAGAACGACTTCTTGACCCTTAAGCTCTCAACCTGCGGTGGTCAAATTGTGGATGCTACACTGAAGCACTACACAAAATATGCACCTAAGGAGGAGCGTAATCAGCTCGTCAAACTCTTTGACCCGCTCAGCGCTCGTTTCGATATGACCTTCTTCGTTAAGGATGAACTTAAGAATGTCAAGGTAGCGACTATTGACCACAATTTTACCCTTCTCCCAATAGAGAAAGAGGAGGATAAGCAGGTTGTCACTATGCGCCTGCCATTCCGTGGAGGAGAGTCTATCGACTTCGTCTATACGCTCTACAACAGCCAGGAGGAGGCTAAAGATTATATGGTTGACTTTGATGTGCGCCTCAATTCCCTTGCACCGATAATGGCAAACCAAACCTCTATCGGTGTAGAGTGGAGCAACCGTAGCTACCAGAATGAGCGCAGCTACAAGAACGAGAATTTATACACTTCTCTCTACTATCGTCATCCTGGCGAGACAGGCATTGAAGATTTGGGCGTATCGGAGTCCAACAAGAGTAAAAATATCTCAACCTCTGTAGATTGGGTAGCCTTCAAGCAGCAGTACTTCACCTCAGCGCTTATCCCGCAGAATGTAGACTTCACATACGCTGACCTCTCTTACCAGACCGTAGCCGAGAAGTCTGGTTATATTAAGGAGTTTGCTATGCAGGCAGCTCTGCCATATACTCCTCAGACCGAACAGTACGACTTCAACTTCTATTTAGGTCCAAACAAGTTCCCTGTGCTTAAGAAACTTACAGATAGCGACGGCAACAGCCTCTCTATTGAGCGTATTATCCCACTTGGTTGGATATTCTCAACATATATCAGCCGTTGGGTGGTTATTCCGCTCTTCACATTCTTGAGCAAGTATATTGAGAGTTTTGGTCTTATCATCCTTATTCTGACCATCATCATCAAACTCATCATATCGCCTCTGACCTACAAGAGTTACCTCTCAACAGCAAAGATGCGCGCTATTCGTCCTGAGTTAGAAGCTATTAACGCAAAGTATCCTCGTCAGGAGGATGCTATGAAGAAGCAGCAGGCTACCATGGAGCTCTACAACAAAGCCGGCATCAGCCCTATGAGCGGCTGTCTGCCTATGCTTATCCAAATGCCTATCTTGATTGCTATGTTCCGCTTCTTCCCTGCCTCTATTGAGTTGCGTGGTAAGTCTTTCCTCTGGAGCGATGACCTCTCGTCATACGATAGTGTTCTCGACCTGCCATTTAATATTCCATTCTATGGCGACCATATCTCGCTCTTCTGTCTGCTGATGGTTATTGTATTGTTTGCTTACTCCTACTTCAACTATAAGCAAACCGCCTCTTCACAGCCACAGATGCCTGGTATGAAGTTTATGACGGTATATATGATGCCGATAATGATGCTCTTCTGGTTCAACGACTATGCCAGCGGGTTGTGTTACTATTATCTGCTCTCAAATATCATTACTATGCTTATGATGTTTGGTATCCGCGCTATGGTGGATGATGATAAGGTGCGCGCAAATATCAATACCAAGATGGCTAACACAAAGGGCAAGAAGTCACGCTTCCAGCAGCGCTATGAGGAGCTTGTGCGCCAGCAGGAGGCTATGCAGAAACAACAGGCAAAGCGCAAGTAGAATGTCTTTTGCACAATCGATATCTAACGAAGAGGTCTCGGCACTTAATGCCGTACAATATCTGGGAGAGATATGCGTGGTCAACAACCCGCAATCTCTTTCCCAGGCTTGTGAATACCTTGCCAAACAGCAAATTATAGGCTTTGATACAGAGACACGCCCTTCGTTTACCTCCGGTGTAACAAACAAGGTGGCACTACTACAACTCTTCGGTGGAGACAAGTGCTTCCTTATTCGTCTTAACCGCGTGCAGATATCTAAACAGTTGACCGACATTCTCCACAATCCTAACATCATAAAGGTCGGCGCCGCTGTCAAGAATGATATTGTGGGGCTAAACCGCCTACGACACTTTACAGCCGGGGGCTTTGTCGACCTGCAAGATATTGTCGAGAAGTACGGCATAAAGGATAAGAGCCTGCGCAAAATCTCAGGTATTGTTTTGGGAATGAAAGTCTCTAAGGCTCAACGACTGAGTAATTGGGAGGCTAAAGCCCTTACTCCACAGCAACAACTCTATGCTGCCACCGATGCGTGGGTATGCGTAGAGATATATAACAAGCTTCTCGCCTCCAAGTAAGATAGAGCCCAGAAACACAAAAGTGGATGACCCGTATGGACCATCCACTTTCTTATTGTAACAATATTTTTGCTCAATCTATTTGAAGTATCGATTATAAAGACCCTCAAAGCCCTTGCCGTGGCGAGCCTCATCCTTTGCCATTTCATGAACGGTGTCGT
>JAZNTY010000108.1:0-40165 GCA_045592005.1 Alistipes sp.
ACTCCTCGCGGTTCAATGCGTCACGAGCCATAAGCTCACCAAGCTCAAGGAAGTCAGCAAGACGGAGAGCCTTCTCAAGCTCTACATTGAACGAGTCGGCTGTACCTACAACCTTAACATCCTTCCAGAACTCCTTACGAAGAGCTGCAATCTCAACGATAGCCTTCTCCAAAGACTCCTTTGTACGAGCCATACCAACATTCTCCCACATAATGTGACCCAGCTGCTTATGAATATCATCAACTGAACGAGAACCATTGATTGACAACAACTTAGCAATCTTATCCTTAACAGCCTTCTCAGCCTCGTCAAAGGCTGCTGTATCGGTAGATACCTTTGGAGCCTGAATTTTCTTTGACAGATAGTCGCCAATGGTGTAAGGGAGAACGAAGTAACCATCTGCAAGACCCTGCATCAGAGCTGAAGCACCGAGACGGTTTGCTCCGTGGTCTGAGAAGTTTGCCTCGCCGATAGCATAAAGACCAGGAATTGTTGTCATCAGGTTATAGTCAACCCAAATGCCACCCATTGTGTAGTGAACAGCAGGGAAAATCTGCATTGGCTGCTCATATGGGTTAACATCGGTAATCTCCTTATACATATCGAACAAGTTGCCATAACGCTTCTCGATAACCTCTTTACCAAGGCGCTCAATAGCGGTCTTAAAGTCAAGGAATACAGCAAGACCTGTCTCGTTTACACCAAAGCCTGCATCGCAACGCTCCTTAGCAGCACGGGAGGCTACATCACGAGGAACAAGGTTACCGAATGCAGGGTAACGACGCTCCAGGTAGTAGTCTCGATCCTCCTCGGCAATCTGTGAAGGCATCTTTGTACCCTTGCGGATAGCCTCAACATCCTCAAGCTTCTTAGGAACCCAAATACGACCATCGTTACGCAAAGACTCAGACATAAGGGTCAACTTAGACTGCTGAGTACCATGCACAGGGATACAGGTTGGGTGAATTTGAGTAAAACATGGGTTTGCAAAACCGGCACCCTTACGGTAGCACTGGAATGCAGCCGAACCATTTGATGCCATAGCGTTGGTAGATAGGAAGAATACATTTCCATAACCACCGGTAGCAATAACTACGGCGTGTGCACCATGACGCTCAATCTCGCCGGTAACAAGGTTACGAGCGATAATACCGCGAGCCTCGCCATTCTCAACAACGATGTCAAGCATCTCGTGACGGGTGTAAGACTTTACAGAGCCATTGTGTATCTCCTTATTCAGCGCCGCATAAGCACCGAGGAGTAACTGCTGACCGGTCTGACCACGAGCATAGAATGTACGAGATACCTGTGCACCACCGAATGAACGGTTTGCCAAAAGACCGCCGTACTCACGAGCAAAAGGAACGCCCTGAGCTACACACTGGTCGATGATAAGGTTGGAAACCTCAGCCAAACGGTAAACATTAGCCTCACGAGCACGATAGTCACCACCCTTGATAGTATCGTAGAAGAGACGATATACAGAGTCGTTATCGTTCTGGTAGTTCTTAGCTGCATTGATACCTCCCTGCGCTGCGATAGAGTGCGCACGGCGTGGAGAGTCCTGAATGCAGAAAATCTTTACATTGTAGCCAAGTTCGCCCAAAGAAGCAGCAGCAGAAGCACCACCTAAACCTGTACCTACAACGATGATGTCGAGCTTACGCTTATTAGCCGGGCTGACAACCTTGATAGCCGCCTTATGGTTGCTCCACTTCTGGGACAACTCGCCGGCAGGGATTTTGGAATCTAATTTGAATGCCATATCTTTTCTATAATTTTATATTCTACAACAATAGATTAGCAGCAGCAAGGGCAGAGAGTCTTTACATAAAATACCACTACCACAGCAGCAAAGCCGAGGAAGATAAGGGTTGAAACCAACTTTGCAACACACTTAAGGCGTGGCAACCAGGTTGCGTTTGCAAAACCTGCGGTCTGGAACATAGACCAAACGCCGTGGTTGAGGTGGAACCAAAGAGCCACAAACCATACAAGGTAGAGAACTACATTGTACCACTGAGAGAAGGTGTACTGGATAAGAGCTGCACCATCGGTTGGTGCAAGACCCAAACCATTTGTATGCTCACCCATAAGCTCAACAAGCATCATCTTTGACCAGAAGTGAGTCATGTGAAGCGCAAGACCAAGGAGAACGATAATACCCAAAACGAGCATATTCTTAGACTCCCAATCTACACCCTTCTCGGTAACGGTAACAGCATAACGCACATTACCACGAGCCTTACGGTTCTGCCAAGTAAGGATGAAAGCGTACACAAAGTGAACAAGCACACCCAAAGCAAGTACTGCTGTACCTACGAGAGCATACCAATTAGCACCCAAAAAACCGCAAATCATATTGTAGGCATCACCACTGATGATTGCCACAACATTCATTGCCATGTGGAAGAGGAGGAAGAGCACCAGGAAGCAACCTGAAATACTCATCACGAGCTTTCTTCCAAGAGAAGAATTAGTTAAAAAACAACCCATAATGTTTTGAAATAAAAATTAGTTATGTTTATTTTGTGAAAAATTTGTTGCGTTGCACACATAATATCGTACAAATATAGTTATTGTTTGTCAAATAACAAAACATTTTACCACTTTTTAACTATGCTTTTATCTTCAAAAACCAAATCAGAGATACGCAAGAAGGTTAAGAGTTCCGTAAAAAGCCTCTTAAACGAGCAAAAGCGAGAGAGGTCTGCCCTGATTTTCAACCAAGTGGCAAATTTGAACACTATCCGAAGTGCCCAAACCATAGCTCTTTATGCCTCTCTACCCGACGAGGTCTTTTCGCTTGATACAATAGAACTCTTTAGCTCCTCAAAACGCGTAGTACTACCGCGCGTAGAGGGTCAAGAGATGGAGTTTTACCCATACATTCCCAACACGCTTAAGCACGGAGCCTTCGGCATAGCCGAACCACAAGGTACAGAGCCAATAGCGCCCACAGAGATAGATGTTATAATAGTTCCTGGCATGGCATTTACACCTGATGGTAAGCGCTGCGGCAGAGGCAAAGGCTACTATGACAAATATCTCTCCAAAGAGGGGCTAAAAGCAATAAAAATAGGTATTTGCTACACCGAACAGATAGTGGATAATATACCATGCGAGGAGCACGACATAAAAATGGATATGGTGATAAGTGGATAAATTTGGAACCTATAACGCCGCGATTAACAGTTCCAAAGTTCAACCAAAAAAGTTCGCAACAACACCTTAGCACTCTGTTCTAAAATAAGCAAAGGGTCAAACCCAAAAGTTCGACCCTTTACCGATAAAAATGTATTAGCGGAAAAAGAGATACCGCTAATACACAAAATTACTCCTCGGAAGGTACTAAGATACGACCACAATACTCGCAGACAATAAGCTTCTTACCGAGGCTAACCTCAACCTGACGCTGTGGTGGGATACGGTTAAAGCAACCACTGCAAGCATCACGCTGAACAGTAACAACTGCAAGACCGTTGCGCACCTTGCTACGAATACGCTCATAAGCTGTCAGTAGGCGATTGTCAATCTTCTTCTTAGCCTGCTCCGCCTTAGCTGCAAGTTCTGCAATTTGGTCAGCAGTCTCAACCTCGATATTAGCAAGTTCAGCACGCTTTGCCTCAAGGTCCACATTTCGCTCAGCAATAAGAGCCTCTGTCTGCTCAACCTTAGCCTTCTTAACCTTTACAGCTGCGGCATACTCCTTAAGATGTTTCTCCGCCAACTTAATCTCCAAACCCTGGTAGTCAATCTCTTTAGCGATAGAGTCAAACTCACGATTGTTGCGGACATTATTCTGCTGCTCGTTATACTTAGCAATCATCATATTCGCCTCGTCAATCTGGCGGCGGCGCTGGCGAGTGAGCGCTCCAAGCTCCTCAATCTCTGCATTGATGCCCTCCACACGGGTACGCAAGCCGGCAATCTCGTCGTCAAGGTCCTGAACTTCATCAGGCAGCTCGCCCTTTACTTTGTTGATTTCGTCAATCTGCGAATCAATCTTCTGTAACTCGTAAAGAGCCATAATCTTCTCGTACATCGAGTAGTCAACCTCTGCTGTTTTCTTTGTTGTAGCCATATATTAATTATTATTTAATATCCAAAACCGTTATAAAGCACTAACAATCAGACCATTACATAAAGTAATGCATCGGATTTTTTGATTTAGCGCTCTTATGGAGCGCAAAGTTACTAATTTTTTTTGATAATTCCGACAAAATATCGAATAATAAATCAATAGCGCAATATTCACTCTCAAAATGCCCCACATCGCAGAGGACAAACTTACCATCAGGACGGTAGTAGTCGTTATATCTAACATCTGCCGTAACATAAACATCACAACCTGCCTGACCTGCAAGCTCTATAGCCGAGCCACCAGCACCTGTGCATATAGCTATACGCTGCACCATAGGTTTTACCACACCACTATGGCGTACAGCGCCACAACCAAGAGTGCGTTGCAACTTGGCAAAGAAGGACTCCACCTCAATAGGTTCGGGGAGGTTGCCGACAACACCAAAGCCCGCATTTTCCACAGTAGGCTCAAGTATTTGCATATCCACTACACCCAACATTTGACCGAGACGATAACTCATACCCTTAGGAGCTGAATCGAGGTTGGTATGGCAGGCATATAGAGCTATATCGTGCTTTATGGCACGCTCAACGCAGCGCTCGACAACAGATGATGAGTTAAGGCGCTTGATAGGTCGGAAGATTATTGGATGGTGTGTGATAATAAGCGAGCAACCCAACTCAATAGCCTCCTCAATAACCTCTTCAGTAACATCCACAGCCAGCAGTACACCTCCACGCAAAGTATCGGTAGCTCTGCCCACAACCAGACCAGCATTATCATACTCCGCTTGCAGTCTCAGCGGCGCAAAAACCTCTATACAATCGGTTATATCTTTGATAATCATAAATTTAGAAATCAAATAGAGATTGTTCTACATATTGTGGTTTCTTAGGTTGCTCGTTCTGAGGTTTCGAAGCCGGCTGAACCTTAGGTTGTGCAGGTTCAACCACAGGTTGCTCATCGAGCGACTCTCGCACAGCAATCAGCATTGAGCGCAACGCCTGAAGTCGTTCCAACAATTCTGCATTACTATCTACCTCCGACTCTGCACGCACACCACGCAGTGCGCGCTTAGCACCTTCAAGGGTCATACCACACTCTTTAACATAGTAGTATATACGCTTGAGCACCTCTATATCGGCAGGCGAAAAGAGGCGATTGCCCTTCTTATTACGATGCGGTTTAAGCATCGGAAACTGAGAGCCCCAATAGCGAATAAGCGAGGCGTTAACATCAAACATCTCGGCAACTTCACCCATAGTGTAAAATAACTTTTCTGCCATATTTAGAATTTATTTATTTCCGACAAAACAATAATTACAAATTGTTAATCTTAAGCGAGTTAGGATACATATTATTGACTCTGGCGCCAATTCGCTTCACAAAACCGAGCGGATAACCCTCACAGAGCACCAGATTTATCCCCTGCTCAAAAGGATTTGCATTGATATCTCTCTTACGGAGATAATCAAGTGCCTGCGCCCTATCAATCTCTACTGCCGGCACTGCATCTCTATCAAACCACACCGACTGCGAGAGTGCCCACTCCGGCTTAAGTACACCTTTGAATATCTGTCCCATTTCAACGCCCGAATATATTACCGTCAAACTCTGAGCCAATGCCTGAACAGCCTCATATTGAGCTGCCGCATAGCAGTAGTAACTATCTGCCACTAATGCAAACCTAAGTTTATCGCCACCATGTACCCATCGAGATAGCTCTTTAACAGCCTCCTTAGGTGCTGGTGTCATAATTTTCTTACGCGCCTTTGGGATAGCTACCCTACCGGCACAATCAGCACTCTTACGCGCCACAGCCACAAAGAAGCCCTCACTCTTGGTCCTATGTGGATAGAAACGGAATGCTTGGAAACAACCCACAGTAAAGGTCTCTATATCCCACTCTGATGGCGCTGAAATTGGTTTATATGGGACAACCTCCTCTCCCCACTCTTCAATCATCTGTTGCAACACCCCCTCATCTTCACGATTATTGAAGGTACAGGTGCTATATATCAGCACACCTCCCGCCTTAAGGCTTTGCCACGCTTGTCGAAGAATAGATATTTGGCGCGCCACGCACATATCTACATTTTGAGGACTCCACTCCTCACGCGCGAGAGCATCTTTACGAAACATCCCCTCGCCCGAACATGGGGCGTCTACTGCTACAACATCTGCCCACTGCTCAAAGGCGGCTATATGCGAGGGGTCATTGTTTGTAACAACCACATTCCCCAGCCCCCACTTACGAATATTATCAGCCAAAATATTAGCACGACTACGAACATACTCATTGGCTAAGACCAATCCCTGACCACCCACCAACGAGGAGTAGAGGGTACTTTTGCCCCCTGGAGCTGCGCACATATCAAGAATACGACACCCCTCCAATGGCTCGCCAGACAAGAGGTAAGCTATAAACTGAGAACCTGCCTCTTGAACATAGTAACCCCCAGCAGCAAAGGCTATATCGGTAGTAAACTGCGGTCTAAAATCGAGATATCTGCCCCACTGCGACCACGGCACCACCTCACCCCACTCGCCACCTTGCCACTTGGCAGAATTTAGGCGCACCGAGACAGGCGACTCTGAGTCAAGAGCGACAAAGAGCTGTTCTGACTGTGCATCTCCCAACTGCTGGCGCATTGCAGCGACAAAATCTAATGGTAGAGGTATATTCACGATTATTCCTACTTTTTTAGCTAACACTAAGCAAATCTATTCTCTTTTTGGAGCCCCAAATTAAAACAGACTTGCTTGACGCACAGCCGGATGTTCAGCATGTATCTCATCTAAACGCTTATAGAGAGAGTCAAGGACCTTGATATTCTCAACAAAATCCATATTATCCTTATCGATAATAAAAACCTCGCCCTCATAATTGTCAACCCATTCGTCATAACGGTCGTTAAGACGCCTTAGGTAGTCAATATCTATATTTTGCTCATACTCTCGACCGCGCTTTTGTATCTGACGAACAAGAGTATCGACACTCGATTTGAGGTATATTAATAGGTCCGGCTTAGGGATAAGGTCGGTAGAGATATCGAATATCTTCATATAAGTACCAAAGTCACGACCCGACATAAGACCCATCTGATGGAGGTTGCCTGCAAAGATATGAGCATCCTCATAAATTGTACGGTCCTGAAAGACATTATCCGAGCCATCAGAGAGCATATCCATAGTTTGGCGGATACGGCTGGCAAGGAAGTGCACCTGGAATTGGAAAGCCCAGCGGTTCATATCTTCGTAAAAGTCGGAGATATATGGATTATCCACATCCTCATAGTAAGCTTTAGCTCCGTAGTGTTTTGTCAGTATCTCGGTCAGGGTGGTTTTGCCGCTGCCGATATTTCCTGCAATAGCGATATACATATTGGGTTATTATTTAGGAATTAGTATTCTTGAGTACAAAAAAAATCTATCTTGTTAGTTAAAGTAGTAGCCAACATCCAATATAGCTGACGGCATAGCAAAGAGCACCACGCGGTCATAGGCATTAATCTGCATATTACTGCTGGCAATAATAACCTTGTCACCACGGACAATACCGCCCACAATAACATCCTGAGGCAGACCCATTTCACCAATAGTAGACTTTGTTGCCGGCGAATTAGGCTTAACAATAAACTCCAACACCTCTGCCTCACTACCGGTAAGGCACTTTATGGCAAGCACATCGGTAGACATAGTGAAACGGAAGATATTTGAGGAAGTAACAATCTTCTTATTAACAATAGTATCTACACCCACAGAGTTGGCGATGTTGATATAATTCATATTTTCCACCTCAGCAATAACGCGCTTTACACCCATACGCTTAGCCAACATAGCGGCAAGAATATTGGTCTCACTACGCCCTGTTACAGCAACAAAGGCATCCATATTGGCAAGTCCCTCCTCCAACATAGCATCGGTATCACGACCATCTTTATGGATGATAAGTGTGCGTTCCAAAACCTCCGCCAAACGAAAAGCCTTATCGTAATTATAATCGACCAACTTAATATTAACATCATCCTGCATAGCCTGCGCAATCTGCACACCTATGCGCGAACCCCCAAGGATAATCATATTATTAACCCTCACGCTACTCTTGCCCGACAGAGCCATAACATCCCCCACAGAGTCGTGGCGCGAAATGGTATAAACCATATCTCCAACGATGTAAGTGTCGGTCGATTTTGGAATAATGGTCTCGCCGTCACGCATAATGGCTACGGTGCGATAGTTGAGCGACTCGTTATCATCAAAGCCGGCAATAGCGGTACCGATAAGCGGAGAGTTGGGTTCCAAACGAAAGACCACCAACGAGAGTTTACCGCCCGAAAAGTCGACAAATTCGGTGGTTGCCGAGTGTCCCAAAAGGTTAATAACCTGCTCCGCAGCAATCTTTTCAGGGTAGAAGAGGTAGTCAATGCCCATATTGATGAACATCTCCTTGTTATTAGGCTCCAGATACTCACTATTATCAATTCGGGCAATAGACTTTTTGGCACCTAACTGCTTTGCCATAATAGCCGAAAGGATATTATCATTTTCAACAGAGTCTACAGCGATATAGAGATCGCACTTACGCACGGAAGCCCTGCGTAGCGTAGCAAAGGTGGTAGCATCGCCCTCAACGGTAATAACATCGGCAAGGCTACTCAAATCAGTAAGCAACTTTGGTTCCTGATCAATGACAGTGATATCGTGACCGTTGCCACTAAGCATTTTGGCAAGATGACCCCCAATCTCCTCAACTCCCGAAATTACAATTCGCATACAAACAATTTTGAAATTTTCAGACAAATTTATAAATTTGCAACGAGAAAACAAAGGATTAAACAACTTTGACCTAAAATAAATTGAAGTAATTTTTATAAATACCTTATGCCCAGCTGGTTAATAGTAATACTTTTCTCTATCGGAGCCGTCGCTTTTTTTGGTATAGCTCTCTCAATAACGCTAATGGTTAAGGGTCATCACATAGAGTCTGAAATATCAACCAACCCCAATATGAAGAGGCTCGGTATCAAATGTGCCGTACAAGAGACTCGTGAAGATATGGCAGCCGAGAGTTGCGACGACGACACAATATGTACTGGAAACTGCGCCGGATGTGATATTGACCACAATACCGCAAGTAAATAACCAATCTATAACAATTTAATGTAATGAGACGATTTTTAACCCTTCTATCGGTCCTAATTGCAAGTATTTCACTACTGAGTGCTACCACTCCGGTGGAGCAGCTTCCCAAAAAGATATACTCCGACAAGTGGAAAGCGGGACACATTCAAGGTATTGCCGTAGACAGCAACCGAGAGTACATATACTACTCCTTTACTACGATGTTGGTTAAAGCCGATATGCAAGGTAATATTATCGGTACCGTAACAGGTCTGTTAGGTCATTTAGGCTGTATAGAATTTATCGATGCCGATGGTCGCCTTTATGGGTCATTAGAGTACAAAAATGACTCTATCGGTAGAGGCATCCTCAAACAGGAGAAGTCCTCAAAACAGTGGGAAACAGCCTTCTATGTCGCCATTTTCGATGTTAATAAGATTACGCACCACAATATGAACGCCGAGCAAGATGGTATTATGACTACTGTATGTCTTAATACGGTAGTTGAGGACTATGAAGCTAAGGTAAGTGTAGAGGATAAACTGTTAGAGCATCGCTTTGGATGCAGTGGCTTTGACGGCATAACCTTTGGTCCAAAGTTCGGCTCAAAGGGTGGCAAACACTACCTAACCATAGCCTATGGCATCTACGACGACACCACTCGTCCGGACAATGACCATCAGGTACTATTGCAGTATGATACTAAGGGGTGGAAAAAGTACGAACAGCCTCTATCTCAGGAGAATATGCACAGAGCGGGTCCTAAAAAACCTAACGGAAAATATTTTGTCTATACAGGAAACACCCGCTGGGGAGTGCAGAATTTAGAGTATGATGTAACAA
Organism: Alistipes sp.; assembly: GCA_045592005.1. Lineage (GTDB taxonomy): Bacteria > Bacteroidota > Bacteroidia > Bacteroidales > Rikenellaceae > Alistipes. The sequence goes on from JAZNTY010000108.1 coordinate 10,052, forward strand.
ACAACCTCTGGTTTTTAGCTGCTTACAACGGCAACAAGAGCAATTTTGCCAACTTTTCGCTTTTTGCCGTAGACGGCAATACTGCTGCCAAAAAGGGCAAACTTGAGGGTGTGGAGTATATCAAAAAGGGCAAATTGCTCAGCTTAGCTCAATTTGGCAACATCGACCCAAATAACCCTTCTATTCGTGGCTGGCACTTCGACAGACCAACAACAGGTATCGCCGCTTTGGGAGATAACTATTTCTACATCTCACACCGTAAACGAGTAAAGCCTTTCCAGAGCTGTAATGCCGTACTATATCGCTTTACAGGTAACGCAAAAAGCGGATTTGAGAGGGTAAAATAGGTCAACTACCTATATCAAAAACAACTCGCAGGCAAAGGCTTGCGAGTTGTTTATTTTTTGGTTCCGATTACAAAATAGCTGTGACTATATCTTATTCAAGGCATCGAAACCCTTACCATAGACACCCATAACGGAGCCGACAGTAATAAAGGCATCCGGATCGACAGATTTAGCAATTTTGAGAATGAAAGGTGTATCGCGTTTACGACATACAACCATAACTATGTTGTGTTGGTTTTTGGTATACCAACCTTTGGCATCAAGAACGGTAGCACCTCGGTGAGCTATATTGTTCATAGCATCAGCCATAGCTTGAAAATCTTGGCATACAATCATAATTTGGTTAGACTGCTGATTACCGGTCATAAGCATATCAACTGTATAGCTAAATACAGCTGTCATAACAAAGCCGTAGATAACACCATCAATGCCTATATCTGCTGATGCAGGAAGCAGCAACGAGGCGCCGATAATAACAGAGTCAATAGAGCGAACTATTTTACCATACGAAACGGTGCGATACTTGTTTATAATCATAGCTACAATATCCACGCCACCGGTAGAGCCTCCCTGGGTAAAACTGATTGCCACACCTACGCCGGAGAAGATACCTCCCAAGATAGCAGAGAGTAGGCGGTTGTCAAGCCTAAAGATATCGATAATAGTGCCATCTGGCAGTGTAAAAAGTGCCTGCATTGTAGACATTGCAAAAGAGAGCATACAGACACAAAAGATAGTCTTGACTCCGAACTTCCAGCCCACTATAAAGCCGGCAATAATCAACAGTATAGCATTGATAATAAAGACCATAACACCAATGCTGAAAGTCTCGCCTGTAGCGTAGTAGATAAGTAGTGAAAGACCAGATGCGCCACCACCCATACACTTAGCCGGAAGGATACAACCTATCCAGCCAAAAGCGTAGCAGAACATACCAAAGGTCATAACAAGATACTCCTTGATGACCAACAAAATACTCGATTGACCCAACTTTATCATACAAAAAGTAGCTATTTAAGTTGCAAAGGTACAAATTTTTTGCCTTGATATATCTTTTTCTCCGACAATTTTTTTTCTAACATAGCCCAAAGGGTTTCATTTCGAACAAGTCCCCAATTTCTTCCATAGTGATATCTCGGTGGAGCCTCTGATGCAAAACGCTCAACAACAATATCGGGGCGTAGGCGTGCAAGGATTTCGGAGAAGAGATCTATATATTGCTCTACAGTCCAAAAATGAAATTGTTCGGGAGTTTGGTCATACTGCTCAGCCATAGTAGTGCCGCGAAAAACCTGAAGTTGATGGAACTTTACGGTAGTAAGCGGCAGAGTATTAATTTTGTCTGTTTGTGCAATAAGTTCTGCCTCACTCTGTCCGGGCAGTCCAAGAATAAAATGCGCACCACAATGCAACCCTCGCGCAGCTGTCATCTCTACAGCGCGCTGCGCATCCTCAAAAGTATGACCACGATTAACGGCAGCAAGGACAGTGTTATTGGTACTCTCGATACCATACTCTATAGCCACATAGTGTGTACGGGCAAGTGTAGCAAAGTAGTCAAGCTTCTGCTCATCCACACAATCGGGGCGTGTACCGACAACAATACCCGTCACAAGAGGGTTGGATAGGGCGCTATCATAGAGCCGTTGAAGTTGTTCTAAAGGGGCATAAGTATTTGAAAATGACTGAAAATAGGCAAGATATTTCGTTGCTGTACGATATCTGCGGCGATGAAACTCTATACCCTCTTCAATCTGCTGTTCAACACTCTTTTCGGGAGTGCAGTAAGAGGGCGTAAAGGCTCCATTATTACAAAATGAGCATCCTCCCGTAGATAAAGTGCCATCACGATTTGGGCAGGTAAAACCCGCATTGATAGCAACTTTCTGCACACGACTGCCAAACAATCGCCTGAAATAAGCCGAATAGCTATTATACGGTCTATCATCTCCCCAGATGTGCATACTGCAAAAATAGTTAGAATTTTGGTAATTTTGCAACAAATTTGTATATTTGTGTGTTAAACTGTTTTAGTATGGAGAAAAAACTTGAAATAGGTTACCACCACTACTCCTCCATTGAGGAGATGTCTACCGACGACAGAGCTCTTGTTGTCGAGGCTCAAGCTGCCTTAAAGAAGGCTTATCCCAAATATTCAGGTTTCAGCGTAGGGGCTGCTGTACGCCTTGCCAGCGGAGTAATTTTACACGGAGCCAACTCCGAAAGTGAGGTATTCCCGTCAGGCATTTGCGCCGAGCGTAGTGTGCTATACTATGCCGAGGCAAACCATAGCTCAGACCCTGTTGTGGCTTTAGCAATAGCTTCTGACCCTTCAGAGCGTGAGTGTTATCCTTGTGGTGCCTGTCGTCAAGTTATCCTCGATGTTGAACGCCGTCAAGGTGTACCTATTCGCTTAATTATGAGCGGAGGAGGTTCTGCTTCGGTGGTAGATAGTGCTGCAACATTGCTCCCATTTACTTTTCAGTTGTAGATATGTTTAGACCCACAGATATAATATTTGAAGACAACCACCTCATTGTGGTAAACAAGCATTGTGGCGACCTTGTTCAGCCTGACCCCAATGGCGATAGCGCTTTAGAGAACGAAATCAAGGCTTTTATCAAACAGCGTGATAACAAACCTTTTGATGTCTTTTTGGGTGTAGTACATCGCATAGACCGCCCTGTGAGCGGCGTGGTTCTATTTGCCAAGACCTCAAAAGCACTATCTCGACTCAATGAGATGATACGCAAGGGTGAGATATCCAAACGCTATTGGGCAATAGTAGAGAGTCGTCCAGAGCAGCAAAGTGCAGAGCTCGTACACTACATCAGTCGCGATGGTAAGAGTAACCGTTCCTACTGCTACAACTCTCCAAAAGGGGATGCTAAGCGAGCTATTTTGCGCTACAATACACTCGGAGCCTCTGACCGTTATACACTTGTAGAGGTAGAACTTTTAACAGGGCGTCATCATCAAATACGCGCACAACTCGCTAAGATAGGCTGTCCTATAAAGGGCGACCTTAAATATGGAGCAAAGCGTTCCAATCCAAATGGAGGCATATCGCTCCACTCCCGCTCAATGTCATTTATACACCCTGTGCGCAAGGAGGAGATAACCATTGAGGCACCGGTTCCTGCCGATGACAACCTCTGGCTCTTCTTTGCTCAATCTCAAGCCGGATTATAGTATGAGAGCGGTCATTCAGAGAGTAAAAAGCGCCAAAGTTGAGACTAACAACAGCACTATAGCGAATATTAGCCACGGCGTAGTTGTGCTTTTGGGCGTAGAGGCTACCGATACAGCGGAGGATATAGAGTGGCTGAGCGGTAAGATATCTCGTCTACGCATCTTTGACGACGAGCAGGGTGTTATGAATTTAGACATAAATCAGGTTGGCGGTTCAGCATTAGTAGTCAGTCAGTTTACCCTATATGCCTCGACAAAGAAGGGAAACCGTCCCTCATATATTCGTTCTGCACCGGAACCAATATCTCGTCCTATGTATGAGCAGTTTATTAGAAGCTTAGAGCAGAAGTTGGACACAAAAGTTCAAACGGGCGAATTTGGTGCCGATATGCAGGTATGGCTGATAAACGACGGTCCGGTAACGATAATTATTGACACCAAAAATAAGGAATAGATGAAAAAAATTACATCACTTTTCGTGGTACTGCTTACCATCATTACCACACAGAGCGTTATGGCATGGAACAATATCGGTCATGCCACTATCGCCGTTATTGCCGAGAGGCATATGACCGAGGAGGCAAAGGAGAAGTGTCGCAGCTACTTGAAACACAACCTCCCTTACTACGCCTCATGGATGGACTATTGGCGCAACTGTCCGGGCTTTGAGGAGACTCACTATTGGCATGGCGTTCCTATAAACGAGAAGAACAAACAAGTTAAGGGCGAGACTCGCAATGCTGCCTATCAAATTAAGCGTATCTGCAAGCAGATGCGTAAGTACAACAAACTTCAGGACTCCATTGTCTGCGACAATCTGAAATATCTTATCCACATGGTGGGCGATATGCACTGCCCTGTGCACACAAAGTACAGCCCTAACGAGCCAAACCTCAAGCAGCGCTCTGTAAAGATGAATGGCAAGAAAATGGGCTTCCACACATACTGGGACGCCGCTATAGGCTACTACAATAAGGGTCTAAAGTGCGACCAGATTGCTGCAAAGTACGACACCTTGACTGCTGAGCAGATTGCTGCAATCTGCAAGGGCAATCCAGATGATTGGGCGGCTGTTAATGCCGTAGAGATGCGTGAAATCTACACCCTACTACCTATGCATAGTGAGGTTACAGAGATTTCAGAGCAGAACCACGAGCGAATGAAGCAAATTGCCATGCAGCAGGCTCTGCGCGGTGGATATAGATTGGCAAAAGTGTTGAATGAAATATTCTCAAAATAACGATTATGAAGCGATATATAATATTGATATTCTGCTTATTAACTGCAAGCACAGTCTCAGCTTGGAATAAGTTTGCACAAGAGTGCATAGCGACTCTCGCGGAGCAAAATCTTACCGAAAAAGCAAAGAGCGAGACAACAAAAATCCTCGGTGGCAATCTTGCCTCTGGTGCATGGTGGCTTCAGACATTAGTTGAAAAAGATGGGACAAGGCATACTGCTCCGTGGCACTACATAAATGTTACTGCCGACCTTACATCAAAGACAACTTCTCAGAAGGATGGCGTGGTGCAGATAGAAAACTGCATCAACATTCTAAAAAACCGCGCTGAGCATAGCGACTCTACAGTCGTTGCTGCACTAAAGACCGTTATCCATCTTGTTGCCGATATGCACAATCTTGCACATGTGCGCATTGAGAATATTCCAAACTCTCGCCGCCGCTTTAACTTCCAAATATCCAATGGTTTCTCCGGTAAAAAGGAGGTTATTACAACAACATCTTGGCGCAAGTTTTGGGAGTCAAACATCATTAACCGCCACGCAACATATACCCCACAGCTCTTTGCTGACGACCTTCAGACCTGCTATGGTGCAGATAAGGAGCGTTTTAGCAAGGGCGATGTTCGTCATTGGGCAGCAGATATGGCACGCCTTGCCGCTCCGCTGTATAAGTGGGCACAACCTGATATGATTATGTCGCGCGAACAGCATAACCGTCTGGAACCAATGAACGACAAGACTATGGCTCGTGCAGGCTATCGTTTGGCGGCTCTGCTGAATGAGATTTTTCAATAGCTACCTTGCGACTCCACCTCTGTCGGAGGATATTACCCGCAACAACAGCTACAACACCTGTAAAGATTAGCACCGCGCCGATAATATTGGCGCGGTCTATTTTATTCTGCCCACGCCATAGAGCAAAAAGCGTTGCCACAAGAGGTTGTATATAACGATATAGCGCCGTATGCACCGCTGTTAAGTGCGACGAGCCCACATAAAGCAACCACATCGGTAGCACAGTACCAAAGAAGAGAACATATATCAACTCCAACAACGCTCCAAAAGGTAATCTTAAAGGGTTTATACCCACAATCTGACTACCAAAAAAGGGAGCAGACATAGCAAAGCCGATAATGTAATACCACCCCATAATCGTTAGCTCCCCATAACGCTTTAGTTGACGATTTATCAATACGGTATTGGCAGCTATCGCTACCACAGCGCAGAGCACCAATACATTTCCAAACGCTTCGCCCTGACTTAGCACCAAACGGTGTTGCGGGTCGGCTATAAGCACCAATGCTCCGGCAATAGCCACCACCGCACCAAAGGTTTTAATACGCGAAACAGGTTCAGGGTCAACTATATAGGCAACAAGGAGTGTAAATACCGGTCCTAAGGTCGATATGGTCGAAGCATCTATCGGCGAAGTTTGCGAGGCTCCCCATAGCAGCATATACATCCAGCCATAGATAACAAGTATAGCCACAATAAATATTGAGCCAAAATCCTCAACTGTAATACGATATGAGCGTTTGGAGAAGAGGGCAAAAGGTATAAAAAACGCCGCTGCTACCGCCACTTGCAACATAAAAATCTGCTGAAAGCTCAGGTAATAACGGGTCAGCGAAACATAAAACGAGAAATTCGCTCCAAATAACACATTGGCAGCCACCAATGCCATATTATACTTCACCCTGCTCACACACTCCTCTCTGCAATGATTAAGCCATAGATTTATACTGCATCGACATTCTGCCGAGCAGCAAAGCCTCTGTGAGCAGCCTTGTTACAGCTATCTACTTATAACAAATAGAATTAGATACGATTAAATGCAGCAGCGAACCCCTCCACAGCCTGGTCAAGACCTTTCTGTATTTTACCACCAACCATCATACGCATCATCATATTGAGCTCGGCGTGCAGAACCATACGCATACGGGTATCGGTAGGGGTAACTTCGTGGAGCTGGATCCAAAACGAGAAGTCAATAGGCACACCACCATCGTCGCCTACAATTTTAACCTGCTTGCAGTTGATTTTATCAATCATACGCAGTTTTATGGTAAAGCCCTTAATCTTAAATGAGCAGGTATCCTCTGTAGCCTGCCACTCCTCCACCTTATCCGCCACAGCAGGGGTAAGAAGGTTGAAGTTTGAGATAAAAGGATATATTTGCGCTGCCGACTTAAAAATCTGGCACTGCTTTGATTCGTACTTCTCCATAGGTAATGCGTGTTGTCTTTTTTTGCGGGGCAAAGGTAGTAAAACTTTGCGGAAAAAGTTAGGTAAAAATACTAAAAATTTGCCACAGCACGAACATATTGATAATATACCTTCCCCAGCGCCATACAATCCCCATTGCTCATAGAAATAAAATCTGCACACAATTTATTTTTACTATCCTCTCTTGATGACCAGTAACTTTCGTCTAATATCTTATCGGTCAATTTAGAATTGATAATTTTTTTGTTTCTATAGATTGTCCGCAAATCCTCAGGAGTAGGCAGATACCAATCCTCTCCCAAATCGGCACACCACTTGAAAGCGTGGTATTTCTCCTCCCATTTAGGGATAGCTGTGATAATTGACATATTATACGCGCCATTTATATTGCTATTAGCACCAATTATTTGTCCTTGTCCACTTTTATCTGACCACGGCAGTTCAGTCTGCGTCATACTGACAATTTTACCGTGGCTACCACCCTCTCTCACCTCAATAACTACTCCCTGCTTACCGTTTTCGTTATAATAGTCACCTACTTTATAGGTTTTAACACCTGAGATACTTTGTTGCCAATTTGACACATCTCCAAAAGTCGCTACAGCACGCGCAGCACCACAGCGACCCTTTCCTAAATCAAGAGTATATCCAGACTTAACAAATACATGCCACGCTTTATACTCATTATTCGATTTTTGGTTTTCCTCTGTTGATGACAAATAGCTTATAAGGTAAGACACTGTCTCCTTGTTAGCAAGTAGAGTGCCTTTATTTGCCGCAAGGGTGCGATTAACAGCATTGTAGACAGTGTTGTCAAGTATCAAAAGTTTTAACTCCTCTATAGCAGGCAGATACCAACCCTCTCCTAAGTTGGCACACCATTTGAAATTGGGATATTTTTCCTCCCAGTCAGGGACAGATTTTACTACTGTCATATTATATGCACCATCAGTAGTACTACTTGCTCCGATTATTCGAGACCGTTCTTTACCATCAGTTGTCCAGTCCACAAAAGTCTCACCCATACTCACAATCTTACCACTTTTGCCATCTGCGCTTACATCAAAGACAACACCCTCTTTGCCATTCTCATTATAGTAGTCGCCTACCTTGTAGATTTTGCCAGACGAAGAAGAGGTTTGAGTGGTTTGCTTTTTAAGCGCGGCACTAACTGTTGCCGTCCTACCCTCGGCAATGGTAACGGTCGTGGTATAAGGCTGATAGCCAGATTTTGAGACAGTGATTTTATGCTCTCCGACAAGCAGATTATCTAACGACAGAGGCATCTGACCGACACCCACTCCGTCAATAGTCACATCCGCCATAAGTGGCGAGCCATCAACTATCAGCGAGCCAAACAGAGGTTTTGGGGAGTCAAGGGTATAGCTCTGCTGTGGATTATCCGATGTGATATGCTTTGAGGTGGTGGTTGTGCTGTGTCCCGCCTTTTTAGCCTCAAAGATATATGTACCAGAGTTAAGCGTTCCGCTCCAGCGACTATTTCCCACCTTCTCGCCATTGACCCAAATCTCGGCATTGTCTGCCACTGTAAGGGTTACAGTTGCCGCATCGGCAGTAAGGGCAATCTGCTTTGTGACCTTACTGCCCGCGACGGTAAAAGTACCGCTCTGGCTATGGTATCCCGCAGCCGAGACGGTATAGTTATATGTTCCGCTCTCAAGAACAAGGCGCATAGCTCCGTCCGTAAGCGAGTAGTGCTTACCATCAATAGTCACAACAGCGCTCTGTGGCTCTACGGCAAAGACCACAAACTGTGGGCGCGATGCCTCGATATTGACCGGCTGGCGGAAAAAGACATTGCCTGAATTGACTACTATTTGACTTTCAGACTTAACTCCTCCATATTCAACTTTAAGTGTATGGATACCAGGAATAACATCCTTGATTACAAGAACATAATCTATACCGGTACGACCCTTAAAGATATTATCCAAATAGACATCTGCTCCATCGATATTAGATGATACTGTAATAGGATATTGTTGATTTAGGTAAGCCTCTATATAGTACTCCTTATTCGCTTCCAAATCTATGCATACCTCGTTGGAGTCGCCAAATTCGTTATGATGGAAGTAAAAGCGAGTCTGCGGCTTGGCGGTCATCTCCAAAATCAAACCCATATCGTACTCTGAGGTAATATTCTTTATAAGCTGGTTATTTGTCGCAAGCTTGACCTCAATACCATCTATCTCGGACTTAGTCATACGGTTGATTTTGACCTTCAAGCGGGCACATGGGCGTCGAGACGCATCTGTACCTATAGGGTCTATATTAACGCCAGTAAGGGCATCAGTCTGAACAGGGCGGAAGGTTGAAGCATTGATGATTATAGAGTTTTCTGACTGTGCAAAGAGAGTATACGCCCAGAGCAGTGTGATACAAAGCAGAGTAAGTCGTTTCATAGCAAAATGGTTGTTTATGCAAAGATAGCATAAACAACCATTTATTCCAAATATAGAAATACTTTTTTAGAACCCCTATATAAATCAGCCTTTGACAACACCATATTTTTCAACCAACAGTTTCACAACGGCATCAGTAGCTTTCGGAAAGACCTTCCGCAGGTCAATTTCATCGGTAGTGGTCAGTATACCTTTAAGGTTACGCATAAAGGTATCTTTGATTTCGGTAGCCAAGTTAACCTTAACAATACCGTTCGCGACAGCCTGCTTTACCATATCGTGCGGAATGCCTGAACTCCCATGTAGCACAAGAGCGACATCGGCAACTGCATTAATTTGTGCTAAACGCTCAATATCGAGTTTCGGCGGCTGCTTATAAAAGCCGTGGGCAGAACCGATAGATACTGCAAGAGCATCAACACCCGTTTGCTGGACAAATAGTTTAGCCTGCTCCGGAGTAGTAAAGCCTCCACCCTGCTGTTGTCCGAGTTTTGCCACATAACCAAGTTCTGCCTCAACATTAACCCCATAAGGAGCTGCAAGTTCCACAACGCAACGAGTGGTCTGAACATTAACATCAAACGGCTGCTCAGAGGCATCAATCATAACCGAGTCAAAACCGGCATCCAAACATCTCTGAACAAGTTCCACACTACCGCCGTGGTCAAGATGTATCCAACCCTTAACACCATAGTCGGCTATAGCCTGACGAGCCATTGCTACAGATTGCCTAAGACCCATATAGTCGATACTTGAACGGGTAAGCTGCAACAACACAGGCGACGAGGTCTGTTGTGCCGCACGCATAACAGCTTGCAGGGTTTCGAGATTATAGAAGTTGGTTGCCAGCACAGCAGTTTTACTACGGCGGCACTCTTGTAGAAGTTCCTTTACACTCATTATTTTTTCTCTTTAAGAAACAGATGTTCTAACAATATAATCGTGATTATACCCATAACAAAGCCATTACCCACAATAGGTCGCAGCAGTGATGGAATGGCTGCCATAGCCGACTGTGGTGCGAAGCTGAGCACAACGGTAAACATTATCGGCACAGAGAGCACCAGCCCCGACCTAAAGTCCTTGACAGCTGAGGTTGTATGTATCATATTAAGACCTGCAGCCACCTGTATTGCCATAAGGTAGAGCAACACCACACCCATAACAGGCTTTGGGATAGTGAGCAGCACCGACACAGCGTCAGGCACAAAGGCAAGGGCTATCATCATAACAGCTGCCGGAATAATTGTATAACGCGAGGCGCACCCTGTAGAGGCGACAACACCAGGCGAGAGCGAGTAGTCTACAGGTCCAACAACACCTAAGACTCCACTAACTACATTCATAACGCCCTGCACAACCATACCTCGGCGTTGGCGATGTTCCATATTGTCTGCATCAACAAACTCGCCTAAAGATTGTACCGAACCTATCTGATTAATAAACAGAGCTACATAGCAGAAGATAAACGCCACAACAACACCTGCATCTATCTCCACACCGCCGACAAAAAGTTGTGGTGCCACACTATCGGCAACAAAGGTCTGTGGAAAGTCCGTAAGAGCATAGTACAGCAATGACCCAATAATCATAGCCACAATGACCACCATAGATTTCCACACACCTGTCAGCAAATTATTCGCAATAGCCATAACCACCACACCCACCAATGCAAAGGACATAGCAACAAGTTGATGCTCGGCATCCGCAAATATCATTCCCACAATAGGTTTTGCCATAGTAAAGGCTATAAGCACTACTATAGCCACGACGATACGCGGAGTAAAGAGTTGCTGCACGCGTTTCATAAGCCCAAAGGCGGCAATGAGGGCTATAAGAACGCCGCCCACAGCCATAGAGGGATAGATAGCCTGGCTACCACTCCCCTGCCCTGCTGCCGCAAGTACTCCCATAAGCAACACCGCCGCAGGACCAGCCACAAGAGGCATACGATGACCCCACAAGGCGTTAATAATCATTGTCACTCCCATAACGGCGAAGAGTTTCTGGGTAAAGAAGAGCGTCTGACCCTCAGGGGCAACAAAGGTGCTGGTCAACACCACCGGTATACATATCATCAACCACTGCACACCGTAGAGAAACATCGCCCCAAGAGCGGGGCGACTATCTAATGGATATCTAAACTTCATTACTTACACATCTCCTTAATGAGTTTGGTTGCAAGAACCGGATCATCAGTAGTGATATAGTCCACTCCCTGCTCGATAACCCAACGCAGTTTATCCTCTGCATTTACAGTCCACACATTGACCTTAAGACCACGCTTCTGGCAAGACTTAATCCACTTTGGCTTCTTTTTGAGCACATCATACTTGTAATCGATACCAGAAATGCCCATACCCTTGACATAGACAGGGTCATAGTCGCCATTCAGATAGGCAATAGGAGTACCCTCCGGAGCATAGCGTTTGAGTTCAAAGCACACCCACGGACGGAAAGCGATATACTCAACCATACTCTCCAGACCAAACTTAGCGACCATTTCGACAGTCTTTTGTACTATCTCGGTCTCATCTGCCGGGGTGAGGTGGTTCTTAATCTCGATTATAAGCTTTGTATTTTTACTCTTCTTTGCCTGAGTCAGGTACTCCTCCAAAGTTGGAATAACCTCGCCATTCTCTAATGGGATAGCCTTCAGTTCCTCATAGGTACTCTTCTGAATATTAAGACGCGGAATATCTTCGCCCTTACGATAAATCTTATCCGGATGCATAGAGCCATGAGCGACAACTATAACACCATCTTTAGTCATATTGATATCACACTCAGAACCATAAAGACCCAACTTTTGAGCCTGCTTAAGAGCCTCTATGGAGTTTCTACATGAGCCCTTTGTAGCGTGAAAGCCTCTATGAGCAATAACCTGTGGCTGAGCCATAGCTACAACAGAGACCATAGCAGCTGCGGCGAGAGTAAGAATTTTTTTCATAATAGTTTTATTTTTATATTTCAGCAAAACAAAATTATAAATTTTCTGCCAAATGAGCAATTTATTCCACAAAAAATATTATCTTTGTCACAAATAGAATATTATAACATAAAATTTGTGCGTATATGGCAAATAAAATTTCTGTGTCTGTAATGTGTTCAGATTTAATGAATCTTGAGAGTGACATCAAAACTCTTGAACGCAATGGTATTGATTGGTTGCATATTGATGTTATGGACGGTCACTTTGTACCAAATATGACTTTTGGTCCAGACTTTCCTAACGCCATGCACAAGGTTACAGATATGCCGCTTGATATTCATCTTATGTGTGAAGACCCTGAGTTTATCTGCTCTAAGATTGATGTTCACGCCGGCGATATTGTATCTACCCATGTTGAGTTAGACAAGGATTTGAGCCAATTTGCAGCCGACATCCATGCCAAAGGAGCTCTCTTCGGCGTAGTTGTAAACCCTGACACTCCGGTAGAGGCTGTTGCTCCACATATGGCATATACCGATATGGTTACTCTTATGCTCGTACATCCGGGTTTCTCTGGCGCTAAGTTGGTAGACGGCATCTTGGATAAGGTTGCCCAAATGCGCCAGTGGCTCGACTCAAATGGCTATGAGAATGTGCTTATCAGTGTAGACGGTTCTGTTTCGTGTGAGCGTGCCGAGCTTATGGCTGGTATGGGCGCAAATGTATTTGTAGGCGGTACCGCAGGTGTATATCGTAAGGGTATGAGCCTTGACGAGTCTATTCCTCAACTCCGCGCAGCTATATCAAAATAGTATGAGCCAGAGAATGAAGCGAGTATTCGATTTCCTGCAACAACAGGGTATCGAATACTCTTTTTATGAGCATCCCGAAGCTCCGACAATAGATATTGCTCGCCAATATTGGCGCAACGACGGCTCTAAGCACTGCAAGAACCTCTTCTTCCGAAATCACAAAGGCAACCGCCACTACTTAGTTGTCTTTGATAGTGAACAATCATTGGCGATACACGACTTAGAGCAGCGTCTTAAGCAGGGTAAACTCTCATTTGCCTCCGAGCAGCGTATGGACAGATATCTCGGTCTTAAACCCGGCTCAGTATCTCCCTTTGGACTTATCAATGACACCGAGAACCACACCCATCTGTTTCTTGACAAAAATCTACTCAACTACCCATCCCTGAGTTTCCATCCAAACGACAATCGCGCTACGGTAGTTATCTCACAACAGATGTTTGCCAAATTCTTAGGTGTTATAGGAAACAGTCACGAGTATATAGAGTTATACTAAACTTCTGAAATTAGGTATAGCAATAAACCCAAAAGTCGCAACAGCAATCATATTTTATGATTGTTTTTCTGTTATTTTTGCATAATTTAGGACAAAAAAAATCGCTTTTTGAGAACAACGACAGCGTTTTGGTGTTACCTTTGCAGCCGTTAGGTTAAAATATATTTTTAGGATGCAAAGTATATCTATATGGTTGCTTATACCATTTGTGATAATGTTACTAACGGTAGCCGTTGCACCATTGGTAGCGTCAAAGTGGTGGGATAGCAACAGCAACAAGTTGTTTTATGTTTTAGCACTTACCATACCCACCTCAATACTACTCTTTATCTGCGGTCTGGGGCATGAGTTGGCACATCAGATGGTCTATGACTACCTGCCGTTTATCATTCTTCTATGCGCTCTATTTGTTGTTACGGGTGGCATAAAAATAACTTGTCGTTCAGTAGCTACACCTACAGTAAACACAACAATGCTCTTTTTAGGCTACGCCTTAGCATCATTTGTAGGGACAACGGGCGCAGCGATGTTGCTAATTCGTCCGATATTGGAGATGAATAAACATAGAACCCACAAGGTACACACTATATTTATCTTTATAGCCTTAGTTGCCAACTGTGGCGGTATTCTCACCCCGTTAGGAGACCCACCACTATTTCTGCTCTATCTACGCGGAACTCCATTCTCATGGTTTATGGAGATGTATCCTCAATGGGTATTTATTGGTGCTGTATTGCTGTCTCTCTACTATATTATAGATTGGATAGTGTTCAAATACTTTGAGCCTATTGGTGTGCGCCCCGCTTCACACTATGCTGACGAGGAGGGTTTCTCTGTAAATATTCGCGGCGCTAAAAACTTTATTCTCTTAATAGCAGTAGTTATCTGCGTGGCTATGATAAACCCATCCAGCATACCTGCTATGGGTCAAAACGATGCCCCTCTGTGGCTTAAATTTTTACGCGAGATTGCCCTTATTGCCATTACCGCCCTATCACTTATTGTGACAAAGAAAAAGGTGCGCCAAGATAACCACTTCTCATGGGAACCTATTACCGAGGTGGCAATAATATTTGTAGGCATATTCGTTACCATGACTCCCGCACTGCTCTATCTAAATGCCAATGCACAAAGTTTAGGCATTACTGAGCCATGGCAGTTCTACTATGCTGCTGGAGTTCTCTCTTCATTCCTCGACAACGCACCTACAGCTGTGGCATTCCATACCGTAGCGCAGGGTCTACCTCAAAGCGGCGAGCTTGTGGCAGGGGTATCCCCAATAGTACTCAAGGCAATAGCTATGGGAGCTGTATATTTCGGCTCAATGACCTATATAGGCAACGGTCCGAACTTTATGGTCAAATCTATCGCCGAGAAAGAGGGTGTAAAGATGCCGTCATTCTTTGCTTATATCCTCTGCACTGTGTTGGTCCTTCTGCCCGTCTATGTTGCAGCTCAGTATTTGCTGCTATAAGGCTTGTAACATCGTATAATTTACATAAAAAGAGTGTGTCCGAAAATGTTTTGGACACACTCTTTTGTTTATTGTTAAAACTCTCAAATTAGAGCATCTTGTTCAAATCTACGATGTTGAATGCGTAGAAGTACTTATCCATATCGTGCTCAATGCGGTCCAGAACGATATTTTCAGGGTCCATACCTACACGCTTAAGGTTTTCGTAGAGAGTGTTACGAGCAACCAGAGCCTCAGGCTTCTGCCAGATGTAGCGGCAACCGGTCTTCACGAGCCAAGCGCGACGCTCAGGGTCAATCTCGTAAAAATCAACACCCTTCTCTGACTCAAGCAACCACTTCTTCCAGCGATTAGACTCATAAACAAGACGAGTAAGAACCTCGGTAATGTGAGAGAGCATAGCTACGCGACCATCGTTATAGTACTCTACTTCCTTCTGCTCAAGCTCCTCAAGAGCCTCATACTCGCTGATAGTGAACTCCGGACCAACATTTGCGCCACCCATACCACAGAGTGGGTAGTCCTGAGGGTTGCTTACGCCGTCAGTATAGTGACCCTTGATGTAGCTACCATAAGGACGCACCTTAGCGGTAAGTTTCTTAGCCACTTCGCCATCAAAGAGGGTTGTATGCAAATCGGTACCAACCTTACCAACAATAAAGCAAGGCCATACATCCGCAAGACCCACCTCTGCAAGACCCTGCTTAAGCTCAACAAGGAATGTATCGAAAACGGTATCATCAGCCAAGCCGCCATGAACCTCCTCAGTACCTACCTCATAAGATACCTCAGGGTAATGATTTGCACGACGATACTCCTCGCAATGCTTGATAAGTTCTACTGTACGACGAACAACCAAGTGGATATCGATAACTTCGCCCTTAGGGACATTGATATCTACTGTAGGGTCAACATGGATAAGGTCGAAGCCCGCAGCAATAGCCGCCTCAAAAGATGCCTTTACAGCATTCATAGCGCGTTCAGTCTCCCAGCGCTCGGTATTCTGCTTATCCTTGAGCCAAGGACCACCGTGGTCTACAGCAATGATGCAGTCTCCTGTAAAGTTAATAGCCTCACACTCCATACGGCACACCTTAACAAAATCGGCAGGGGTCATACCTGTATAACCGCCATCGGTGTCAATCTGGTTGAGTGTAGCAGCAAAATAGATAGGGGCATTGTTACGCTTTGCAGAGCGGATAGATGCACGAATAACAGCTGAAGAGTTTGGACAAGCAGCAAAAATGGTGCGTTTTACACCGGTCTGCTCCTCCAACTCAGCCATACGTTTCAAGAGTTTTTCGGTTTTTGCCATTTTTTCTTAAGATTGTATTTAGGTTAAACTACTTAAAATATCAATTTGATTGTGTCTCCATTCATTGCAAAGGTACTAAATAATTATGTAAATTTGTACGATTTGCAAAAAAATTGTTATCTTTGCCCTATATATTGCACATAGTGTTGCTTATAAGTGCCCGTCAAACCACTTATAATCAACCATTAATTTTTTTGATGATGGAAAATACTCAGTCATTTTTTGATGACATTCGTGCCTATCATGACGAGGAGATACCTGCAGTGGTGGAGAAGATAGCTTCTGACCCACTGCTTATCCCTGCGGCACAGTTTGTCTTCCCAAATTTGGATATTGAGCAGGTGCGTACTCTTATTAGCTCCTGCCGCACTTCTGATGATATTCAGCGTAAGATAATGTATCCAGCTATTGGTGGTATTATCCACCGTACGATGCGTAATTTTACTACATCGGGCTGTGAGAATGTCCCTGCCACAAATGGCTATCTGTTTGTATCCAACCACCGTGATATCACTCTGGATGCTATGCTGATGCAGTACGCACTATTTGGTAACGACCTTCCAACAACAGATATCTCATTAGGAGATAATCTATTGCGTACGCCTTTGGTCTTTGAGATTTGTAAGGCTAACTACATGATTAAGGTTATCCGCAAGGATGATGTATCGATGCGTGAATTTTTGGAGAACTCTCGACACCTATCAGAGTATATTCGCCACCGCATTAACGATGTAGGTCGCTCAGTATGGATTGCTCAGCGCAATGGAAGGACAAAGGATGGTGTAGATATGACCGAGCCTGGAATTATCAAGATGTTTGGTCTCAGCGGCTCAAACGACTTTGTCGAGAACTTCAGCCAGATACACATTGCCCCTGTAGCTATCAGCTACCAATATGAGCCTTGCGATGTATTTAAGGCTGTAGAGCTCTGCCGTCGCAGCAGTGGTCAGCCATATCACAAAGCTGAAAATGAGGACTTCCTGAGTATCCTTACGGGCATCAAGGCTTACAAGGGCGACACAAACCTCAGCTTCTGCAAGCCTATTACCACCGAAGAGTTGGAACAGGTGGCAACGCTCTCGCGCGGCGAGCAGTGTAAGGCTCTTGCCGAGATTATAGACAAACGAATTATCTCGGAGTACAAGCTCTTTGACACAAACTACATCGCCTATGATATCAAGCATGGTACACGCCGCTTTGAGAAGTATTACTCTTCGGCTACAGAGCAGCAGTTCGCCCTCCACTTGGTGCGTTCAAATGCGCAGTTTGAGGTTATGGGTGTAGATAAAGATGCTGCACGCGATATACTACTCGGCATATACGCTAATCCTGTAGAGGCAAAACTGAACTTGGGTATAAATATTGATTAGTCACTATGAAAAAGTTTTGGACCATCGCCGTGCTATTACTCTTAGTCGTGGGCGCCGGCGCATTTTATTTCCGCTTCTACTTCGTCTTTGGCGAAGGTGTAAAGAGTGGAGAACTTAATTATGTTGTAAAAAAGGGCGTACTATTTAAGACCTATGAGGGCAAACTGATACAATCAGGAATACGCTCTAAAGCAGCAGGCTCTATACAGTCATATGAGTTCGAGTTCTCTATAGAGGATAAACAGATAGCCGAGCGCCTGATGCTTGAGGGTGGCAAGGTCGTAGAACTTAGATACAAGGAGTACTTCGGAGCACTCCCATGGCGAGGCTTTACAAAGTATATCGTCGACAGCATTATTACCCACGACACTCCTGCCCTGCCAGAGGCATCTATTTTGCCGGAACAGGTTCAGACCTCGACAGCACAACCAACTGAACAATTGCAACTGACAGAGTAATAGGAATTGTGTGGGGGGGGTCTCCACACAGTAAAAAAGCACCGACAAAGAGCTGTACTACAGTCTATTGCCGGCGCTTTTTGTTAGTGGCAGCATATTTGCTGCCACTATAATACACAATACTATCCGCACTTAGAGTAACCACAACTCATACAAGTCAGACAGCCATTTTGATAAGCCATTTGCTCCTGACCACATTGTGGACACTTGCCCTTTGAGCGGGTACCATCCTCAATATACTGCTTAAGAGCGCGCTTAACACCATTTTTCCAAGTGTTGATATTCTCATCATCAAGGTGCAGACCGTCAATGAGCGAAACAACCTTATCAATAGGCATATTATAACGAAGCACACCTGAGATAAGCTTTGCGTAGTTCCAGAAGCTCTCGTTAAAGAGGCGCGATATACCACCGATTGTATTTGTATAGCCGTAGCGGTCAGTATACTGGAAGTCATAGCGCTTTGTACCATCCTCCTCGCGAACCTTAAGGATATTACCCTTAGTAATCTTTGGTGGGATATACATTGCATCATCCTCAATCTTACCTGTAAAGATTTCATACGGATGCCCCTCATGCAAACCGATAAAGGCAATCCAATCCTCCTTACCATTCTTAAAACGGACAACCTCAGCAGGCAGTGACTTTGGTCGGCGATTAGACTGTGTTGGTTCCTCGCACTTTGGCTGCTCCTTCTTTGATTTCTTGTCTACAAGCACACCGGCACGACAGCCGTCGCGATATACAGTAACACCCTTACATCCGCACTCCCACGCGGTACGATATACATCAGCGACAAGCTCTTCAGAGACATTATTTGGAAGGTTAACAGTAACGGAGATTGAGTGGTCTACCCACTTTTGGATAGCACCCTGCATACGCACCTTTGCTACCCAATCAATATCATTAGCAGTAGCACGGTGGTAAGGAGATGCATCTACCCAGCGCTGAAGTTCTTCATCCGAGATAGTCTGAAGACGAGAGGTGTCATAGCCATTAATATTGAGCCAATCGACAAACTTATGATGATAGACATTATACTCCTCAAAAGCCTGACCCTGCTCGTCAATAAATGTTGCAACGACATTTTTATCTGAAGGGTTAATCTTACGGCGGCGCTTATATACCGGACGGAATACAGGCTCGATACCCGAAGTGGTCTGCGACATAAGCGAGGTGGTGCCGGTAGGAGCAATAGTAAGCATAGCGATATTACGACGACCATACTTGAGCATATCCTCATACAAACTCTTATCAGCTTCGCGCAGGCGGGCAATCATAGGGTTATTCTTCTCTTTCTCGGCATCAAAGACACCAAAGGCACCACGGTCACGAGCCATCATTACCGATGCGCGGTAAGCCTCTACAGCCAATGTCTTATGAACCTCTACAGCGAACTTAAGAGCCTTCTCAGAACCATAACGCAGACCCAAAGCAGCAAGCATATCGCCCTCTGCTGTGATACCTAAACCCGTACGGCGACCTTTAAGAGCCATATCCTTAATCTTCTTCCAGAGGTTAATCTCTACCTGACGAACATCCATATCCTCAGGGTCGGACTCTATCTTATTTAGGATAAGGTCTACCTTCTCAAGTTCGAGGTCGATAATATCATCCATAAGGTGCATAGCCTTATGAACATGCTCCTTAAAGAGGTCAAAGTTAAAGGTAGCCTCCTTAGTGAACGGCTTCTCTACATAACCATAAAGGTTGATAGCCAACAGACGGCAGCTATCGTATGGACAGAGCGGAATTTCGCCACAAGGGTTGGTAGATACGGTTGTAAAACCCTGGTCTGCATAGCAGTCAGGCACCGACTCACGGATGATTGTATCCCAAAAGAGCACTCCAGGCTCAGCAGACTTCCACGCGTTATGGATAATCTTACCCCACAACTTGCGAGCATCAATATTCTGCACATACTTAGGCTCAGCAGCATTGATTGGGAACTGCTGGGTATAGGTACGACCCTCAATAGAGGCACGCATAAACTCGTCGTCAATCTTTATCGACACATTGGCACCGGTAACCTTATTGGTATCGAGCTTAGCGTCAATAAATTTCTCTGCATCCGGATGCTTAATAGAGAGTGAGAGCATCAACGCACCACGACGACCATCCTGAGCTACCTCACGGGTAGAGTTTGAATAACGCTCCATAAACGGAACAATACCTGTCGATGTAAGAGCAGAGTTAAGCACAGGGCTGCCCGCAGGACGAATGTGCGATAGGTCATGACCCACACCTCCACGACGCTTCATCAGCTGTACCTGCTCCTCGTCCATACGGAAGATTCCGCCATAAGAGTCGGCAGGGTTTCTATGACCGATAACAAAACAATTAGAGAGCGAAGCGACCTGGAAGTGGTTGCCAATGCCGGTCATAGGACCTCCCTGAGGGATAACATAGCGAAAGTGGTCAAGAAGCTCAAAAATCTGAGCCTTGTTCAAAGGATTAGGATACTTGTTCTCAATGCGCTCCAACTCAGAGGCTATACGCTGGTGCATCTGCTCTGGCGTAGACTCGTAGATATTTCCGTAAGAGTCCTTGAGCGCATACTTGCTAACCCATACGGTTGCAGCCAATTCATCTCCCGCAAAATACTCCTTCGCGGCAGCTACGGCGGCTGCATACTCTACCTTTTTAGGCGATTTATTCATAGTAATATTATATTTATTTAATTGTTTTCCTATAAAGGGCAAAACAGCCCCTCGAAAGGGGCTAATTAATTTTGATATTTCGTACCACAAATGTAGGTATAAAAGGGGCAAAATTCCAAATTTTATGACCGCTACTTTTTCACAAGTTATTAACACTTGTCAGAAATCTTGCTCCCACATATCTGTAGCGCAGTTTTTCCTTATATATTTTTTTGTGATTTATTTTACAATATTTTTAGGTCTCATTTTTGTGACCTCCACAATACGGCGAACAATAGCTGCACGCTGGCGGTCATTGACAATATAGTAGCGACGATTAGACTGCTTATCGACAGTAAAATCTGTTATATCTTTCTGGTCCACAGTAACATATCCCTTCTGCGAGAGTGAAGCGTAGCCCTTATGACCCTCAACGGCAAACAAGACAGCAGTAGGGTCCCACAGAGGACGATTATACGGCATCTGCGCATAGTAGTGGAAGGATACAACAAGTGGGTGGTTTTGGCAATAGTCAAATCCTTCATATACGGTTTGGTATGGATAGAGAGTGCTTTTACCCAAAGCAAAATCTGAGAAATACATCGGCACAGGACACTGAGCGAAGAAACGGACAGCAGCGAAGTGGTCCTTATAGACATTATACTCTTTTTTCTTCTCATGAAAGTTACCCGCCATAATAACAACCTTATCAGCCTTCTGCGCCATTAGAGCCATACCGTCAAGCGGCGAGTATTCATCACCTTTTGAGCTAAGAAGACGGTCCATATTGGTTGAGAAGCCGACAGTAACAAAGGTTACGCTTTTATCCGGTTGCTCGGAGAGCAACTTACGGATAAGTTTATAGCCATCTGGCACTGCATCCCAATCGGTAATGGTATGTTTATAGCTGTGTTGCGCCACGGTATAGTCAGCATAGTTAAGTTTTCTATCTGTGCAGGTATAACCCTCCTCCGGATAAGTCTTAACAATACCCACAGGGATATTTGGATAACCATAGAGGGTATTCATAGCATCTATAAACTTCACACTACCACCCTCTCGCTTACTTGATATGATACCCAACAACTCTATGGAGTCCATATCTAAATATTTGTAGAGCATATCTAATGCGACAACATCGTCCACATCATTACCCATATCGGTATCGAAAATAATCTTAACAGGTTGCTTTGCCTCAACAGAAATATTGGTAAAAACAGCGCCCGACAGCAGCAGGATAAGGATAAATAGTTTTTTCATAGTTTTATAGGTTTGTTTGCCTACAAAGATAGTTAATTCTCCGAAATATTTGTTACTTTTGTCATGAAAATAATCACACTTATCTGTAACACCAACTATGACAGCATTATACCCTCATATAGTCTATGGACCTGTTCGCTCGCGCCGCTTAGGAATATCTCTTGGCGTAAATCTTCTACCACTACAGGCAAAGCTCTGCACCTTTGACTGCATCTACTGCGAATGCGGGTGGAATGACGACAACAGAGGCTCACGCCGTTTCAACACGCGCGAGGAGGTGGCATCTGCACTACAAAGTGCCCTTGCAACTATGGTTAATACTGGAGATATGCCAGATGTGATAACCTTCGCCGGTAATGGAGAGCCTACAATGCATCCTGACTTTGAGAAGATTATAGAGGATACTATTTCCCTGCGCAATCAATATGTTCCAAAGGCTAAAATCTCAGTACTCAGCAACGCCACACAGCTCCACAGAGCAGATGTTGTCCGCGCACTAAAACAAGTGGACAACAATATATTGAAGATTGACGCCATAGACCAACAGCTTGCTGAACTGATAAACAAGCCCAACTGCAACTACTCCGTAGCAAAGGTCATTGAGCAACTGAAAACCTTTGAGGGCAAATTTACCCTCCAAACTATGTTCCTGCGTGGCAGCTACAACGGCACACCTTTTGACAACACCACCGAAGAACACATCCAAAAGTGGTTAGAGGTTGTAAAACAACTCTCCCCTGCCGCCGTTATGGTCTACTCGCTCGACCGAAATACTCCTTGCCAAACTCTCGAAAAGGTTCAACAGAACGAATTAAAACAGATTGCGCAACGCGTAATAAATATAGGTATCCCCTGCAATGCATTTTAATCGCGTTGTCCGCTATCTTGAACACATATAGTGCCACTTTCTTGAAAAAGCGGTACCCAAAAAACTTACGACAAAGTTCAGTTTCCTTATTTTAAGGAGCGGATGGTTACAAATTCGCTTTAGCTCGCTTTGCCATAGCCGAGGCGAAGACAAAGTCATTAAGCTCTTGATTATCAGCGCACAAAATCTCCTCATTTGTTCCCTCCCACCACTTATTACCGCTATGGATATAGACGATTTTTTCGCCAATCTCCATTACAGAGTTCATATCGTGGGTATTGATGATAGTTGTAATACCAAACTCGCGCGTAATACTTTGGATGAGGTTGTCGATAACAATAGATGTTTGCGGGTCAAGACCTGAATTTGGCTCGTCGCAAAAGAGATAGCGCGGATTGAGCACTATAGCGCGGGCAATAGCTGCACGCTTAATCATACCGCCCGACAGTTCCGAGGGATATAGATGTGGGGCATGCGAGAGTTCCACACGCTCAAGACAAAACTCCACACGCTCGCGTTTCTGGGCTTCACTATAGTCGGTAAATAGGTCAAGTGGTAGTTTTACATTCTCAAAGACCGTAGCCGAGTCAATAAGGGCGCCACCCTGAAAAATCATACCTATGTCTTTACGGATAGCCTTTCGCTGCTTAAAATTCAACGAGGTGTAACACACATCGTCAAAAAAGATATTACCACAATCGGGCTCATGTAGACCAACTAAGGTCTTTAGTAGCACAGTCTTACCAGAACCGCTACGACCGATTATAAGATTTGTTTTACCTGTTTCGAAGGTTACGCTGATATCATTGAGCACCATACGCCCATCGAAAGATTTGAATATGTTTTCACACTTTATCATCGCAGCAGTTGGGTTAGGATAAGGTTGAATATCATTATCATTATAGAGCTCACTACCACCGCTGTAGTTGAGGCTTTTCCAACCTCCAACGAGTTACCTTTAGCATAGTAGCCATAAAAGCCCGAAATGGATGTTATCAAAAAGGCGAAGACGGTCATCTTTATCAGCGAGTAGGTTATCTCCCAGCTGTCAAAGGCATAGAGCAGACCATCCAAATAATCACTTGGCAACATAACGCCCATACGGGCAACCAGAAAGCCTCCCAACATACCCACAATCATACTAAAAGCCGCCAAAAACGGAAAGAAAATCATTGTGGCAATAATCTTAGGTAGTATAAGGTATGCCGCCGAGTTGACACCCATAATCTCTAAGGCATCAATCTGTTCTGTAATACGCATAGTACCTATCTCTGAAGCGATATTACTACCCACCTTGCCGGCAAGAATTATAGCTATGACCGTTGAAGAGAACTCCAAAATCATAACCTCCTTTGTAGCGTAACCAATCATCATCTGCGGGATAAACGGCGACTCCAAACTAATTGACATCTGCAAGGCGATAACAGCACCGATAAATACCGAAATAATAGCTGTGAGCGGTATTGAGCCCACACCCAATTGGTCCATCTCGGCAACTACACGCCGATAGTATATACTCCACTTCTCAGGGCGAGAGAAAACCTTGCCCATAAGAATACAATAGCGTCCAAGTGTTGCAAAAAAATTCATAAACCACTACTCCTCCTTAAAGTCGATATACTCGCCTACATCGTCATTTATGCGTTGCTCCTGCGGAGGAATATGGACCGTAACTTTACCCTCACTCTGAGTAGCACGAGGGTCTGTCGAAGATGATGCCCCTCGCTTGTGGGCATCACGAATACGGCTCTCCATATCCTTTTGTACGCGGCGTACACGATACATAAGCACGACATAGCCGATAATAGCAAAAATAAGCGGTACAAGTATCAAAATCGCAAAAAAGCCAAACACTCCAGGTGCTGCTACGGCAAGCATAATCACAAAGAGCGTTGTAAGCGGATTGCGACGAATGATATCATATATTGTTCGTAAAATCTCCATAATTCCAAACTTTGCATAGTATGCAACGCAAAGATAGTGAAAATTATTGTAAGTTGATAGTTTTACAACTTTTTTACAATCAATAGAGGCTTTAAGAACACCTACAGATATGATAAATTTTTCGATATATCCATTGTTTATATAGGTTAATCATTGCTATTCGCTTTTTTTTAACTAAATTTGTCGGCTCAAAATTAGAATTCAAATATTTTCGACTATGAAAAGACTACTAACCATCATCTCATCTCTCCTCTTCTTATGCAGTTGCTCTGAGGAGATGATTATCGAAAATCGCTACATTGCCGCAGAGCATCCACATGTATTCTTATACACCTACAATCAAGAGATTAATGCTATGGAGATAGCGGACACTCTCAGCCGTGGACAGCTAATACAAGCAGCTGTAAATATCGAAAAGAGCGTAGGTGAGAAGAGCTATATGCGCATACTTCCTGAAGGCGAGAAGAGAGAGTTGTATATTCCCAGCACCTCATGTGTAACAAGCCCTGAGGAGGTTGTGCAGGAGCAAGATATATATGTACGCATACCTGCTGCCGTTATTGCCGACACTCAAACCTCGGCTGTAGCCACCCTTGCCAAAAAGGGCGACAAACTTCAGGACTTAGGCTTTGATACAGTAGACGAGCAAGGCAAAGTAAACCGATACAAGGTGCTTGCTAATGGGTCTGAGGGTTGGCTCTGGAGCAAATATACCGCTTTTAGCAAGGAGGAAGCACTAAAAAAGTACAAATCAGGCAAGTATGACAAGATACATGACTCTCGTCGCAATCCGTGGGGCGGTGGCAAAGCTTCAGGCTGTGACTACAACCCCGTAGAGAGAGTGGTCTTTGAAGAGAACAAAATGCCGGAGGCTTGCTATGCGCTCTATCTTAACTGCGCCGTTTTAGGTAATATCGAGAACTACATCGCCTTAGCGCGCCGTAGTAAGATAAATACCTTTGTTATCGATATCAAGGACAATGGCGCTCCAGGCTACAAGGCTGAGGCTATGAAAAAATACTCGCCAACAAACTACCAAAAGGCTCCTTCTGCCGGATATAAACTCTACAAAAATGCCGTTACACGCCTTCATGAGGAGGGCTTTTATGTGGTGGGTCGTATAACCTGTTTCAAAGATAGTTATTTTGTCAAGGACCACCCAGAGTGCGCCATTACCGCTAAGTCGACCGGCGCCCCTTACAAACACAACAAAGCGTACTGGCCAAGTCCATATGACCGCAAAGTATGGCTCTTCAATATTGCTTTGGCAAAGGAGTCTGTGCGCGAGTTTGGCTTTAACGAGATTAACTTCGACTATGTTCGTTTCCCGGACCGTATGACAAAGATTGAGGGACTTATCAACTATCACAACCGCTATAACGAGAGTAAAGTGCAGGCAATTCAGCGCTTTGTGCAATATGCTTGTGACGAGCTACACGCTGTCGGAGCTTATGTATCTATCGATGTCTTTGGCGAGTGTGTAAACACCTATACCACAGCCTACGGTCAGTATTGGCCCGCAATATCCAATGTCGCCGATGTTATCTGCGGTATGCCTTATCCAGACCACTTTGCCCGTAACTCATACGGCTTAAAAAAACCGTGGAACTCGCCTTACGCATTAATGAATAAGTGGGGTTCCCGTGCTGCAGATCGTCAAAAAGAGTGTCCAACACCTGCTATCGTGCGCACCTGGGTACAGGCATACGATGTTATGCGCTATGTTGACAAAAATGGCATAAAGTACAACGCCGACAATGTTGAGCGCGAGATACGCGGTCTATATGACGCCGGTCTTACAGGCGGATATATTCCATGGAACTCAGCCTCTAATATCGAGAAGTACAAAGAACAGTTAGGCGCCTACAAGATAGACTACCTCAAGGAGTGGAAGCGAAAAAATTAACTCTTCAAAGGAGATAGAAGCCTCTAAATTTGTGAAATAAAAAATTTTGTAGTAACTTTGCGGACTAAAAGCGCAAAACACCTTATGGAGAGATATATCGTCGATAGTGAAAAGTTGCGTTCCAAAGAGCTCACTCTCCCGCTCAGCGTGGGTTTAGAGCTGTTTGAGGCTATGGAGAATAGCGAGTTTGAGGATGCTAAGTTTGAGTTCGAACTTCGTATCTGCAACGCCAACCAGCACACTACCAATATCGCCATTGCAGGTGCAGGTTATGTTGTTACCCCGTGTGACCGCTGCTTAGACCCCCTTAAGGTCGACCTGACTCCGCAATCCGATATGGTTGTCCACTTTGACGAGAATGACCTCAAACCTTTTGACGGTTTACAGACCACTATAGGTCCGCGTGATAGCTTGTCGTTAGTACAGTTTATCTACGACACTATCATCCTATCGATGCCTGCAATACGCACACATCAAAAGGAGGAGTGCAACCCCGCAATGTTAGCCTACATCAGCAACTCCGACGAGGAGGAACTTGAGACGGAGGAGTTTGAAGGTCAAGAGCTCGACTAAGATGTAATGACGAATTTTTAACAACTTTATAATAGTAACATTATGGCACATCCAAAACACAAAGTCTCGTCTACTCGACGCGACAAAAGAAGAACCCACTACAAGGCTGTAGTTCCTACTGTAGTGGTTTGCTCTAACTGCGGTGCATCTGTACTCTATCACAGAGTTTGCCCTGAGTGCGGTTTCTATCGTGGCAAGTTGGCTATCGAGAAGAAGGCTGAGTAGTGAGCAACTAACGCCAATAAAGCATCGTTTCGACGATGCTTTATTGGTATCAATAGGTAAGTAACAAGTGGGAATGTAGCGTATGGTTAGAATAGGTATAGATGCTATGGGTGGCGACAATGCCCCTGAAGTGGTAGTCAAGGGCACTGTGGCAGCACAGAGGCTCTTGGGCGCGGATGTGCGTCTGGTGCTCTATGGTCAGGAGCAGGCTATCAGAGCCTATCTGCCCGCATCTTGCGATATAGATATTGTCCACACTTCCCAGGTTATCGCTATGCACGACCACCCTGCCGAGAGTTTTATCCAGAAGCGCGACTCCAGCATTGTGGTGGCTTTTAACGACTTAGCTGCGGGCAAGATTGATGCCTTAGCCAGCGCCGGCTCCACAGGAGCGATGCTTATCGGTGCTATGAGAGTCATCGGTCCTTTGCCAGGCGTACTTAGACCCGCCATAGCTATATCCATACCCAGCATTGCCGGCTCAAAAGTCACAATTCTCGATATAGGCATTAATGTAGATTGCAAACCTGAAGTATTGGAACAATATGGCGCCATAGGCTCCATATACAGCAACAGGGTGCTGGGCATAGACAATCCACGCGTGGCACTGCTAAACATTGGCGAGGAGGCTACTAAAGGAA
This sequence comes from Alistipes sp., assembly GCA_045592005.1. GTDB lineage: Bacteria > Bacteroidota > Bacteroidia > Bacteroidales > Rikenellaceae > Alistipes. Next base: position 38,395 of record JAZNTY010000108.1, read on the forward strand.
ATAGCCAGGCAAAGGCTACATACGCCCTTATGCAGGCATCCTCTGAACAGGGGCGCTACAACTTTGTAGGCAATATCGAAGCCTCGCAACTCTTTACCGGCACTGTTGCCGATGTTGTGGTATGCGACGGTTTTGTTGGCAACACTATCATAAAGCTTACCGAGGGACTTCATGCCATAAACAGCCAGGCGGCGCTGATGAACAATTTCTGGCACGGTCTGAACTACGAAACTATCGGTGGCACCCCTATTTTAGGCATCTCTGCCCCCGTTACTGTCGCTCATGGCAAATCTACCCCTGAGGCGATAAAAAATATGATTCTCGCCACCTTCTCGGCGCTTCAATCGGAACTTATCTCAGCCATTAAGGAGAGGGTGTAATTCTGCCGCAACAGCTCAATACGCCCCCACACCAATATGAAACACATCAGCTACATATTCATTCTACTATCACTGCTTTTGGTCGCTCTTATTCCGTTGCAGCCTATGCGACGCATGCCAAGAGTTGTGGAGCAGGCTCCAGAAATGCTCCTATCTGAGGGAGAGTACCTTTTTTCTCCCTACGATGCAATCTTTAAGCGTGTAGCACGCCGCCACAACTTAGATTGGACTCTGTTAGCGGCTATCGCCAGCTGCGAATCACACTTTAACGCCTCGGCTTGCTCGGAGCGGGGTGCTGTGGGACTTATGCAGGTTATGCCACATATTGCTCGCCATTGGGATGTCTCTGAGCAAGAACTGCTCGACCCCGCAATAAATATAGATGTTGCCTGCCGTATCTACCGCTCTACCCGACGCCAACTCTCCCTTCCGCGTGGCGTGTCGGAAATAGACGCTATAGCCTTTACCGTAGCAGCATATAACTGCGGCGCTTCGCGTATTATCGATGCCCAAAATCTCGCCGAGTACTACGACGACCCTAAGTATGAATGGGACTCTGTTGCTGACTACCTGCTGCTGCTTGGCGACGAAGAGTTCTACAACCATGAGGCAGTTGTTGGTGGTCAATTTTCTCAGGGACATATCACTATCGCCTATACTAACCGCGTTCTTGAGCGCTACCGCCGCTACAGCACAATGATAAAATAGGTCCGAGAATAGCAATTTATTCCCAGACCTATTTTTTTACTCTATAGCAAGTTCTACTACTCCTTTAGACAACGGACGGAGCAGCCTTGACCACGATCGCGAGTTCCCTGGTAAACTGTGCCACCGTTAAAACTCATATAGTACGCCTTAGAACTGCTGGTGTTTTCTATATAAGAAGAAGCAGTCCAAAAGCAACCAATTAAGCCTACGCTACCCAATTCCCCTCTATATCCTTCTTCACCTCCTTTTCGCCGTCCAGCAGCGGGATACCACGCAGTACTGCCATCATCAAGAGCCCAATAGCAACCAAAGTCTGAAATCAGCGCTGTATTAATAGTCGTTGTAGAGTATGTTCCCAAATCTACTGCCCAGAACCCAGATGTTCCGCCGTCAGGTACACGATAGCCGACAGGGCATGGATCGTACAGGCTCTTTTTAGAATCTGATGTATTCCATTCTTTACTACTCCATTTAGTATCCCATTTCATAGGATTATTCAACTCTTCTTCCTTGCTTAATGCTACAGGGATGCGCCAACAACCTGTTGAGATAGCGCTTATTGATTCTGTCAACGAACTACTTCCCATAAACGGATCTCTACGACCCCACTGATAGAGCAGACCGAGTGCACCTACATCGCCTGGAGTTGCTGAGAGAGCACCGAGGTTGCGGTCCATCATCGT
>JAZNTY010000109.1:0-9823 GCA_045592005.1 Alistipes sp.
ATTGCTCGTCGTACGCCGGAGTATATTTCGGCAAAGATTACGGGAGGCAAGGCTGTGGTGGCTCTGGATGGTAAGAAGTTGATTGGTTTTAGTTATATCGAGTGTTGGGGTCATGGCGATTTTGTGGCAACATCAGGTCTGATTGTCGACCCCGAATATCGTCACGCCGGTATTGCAGCGCAGATTAAGGCGCGAACTTTTGAGTTGGCAAGAGTGAAGTTTCCTTATGCTAAAATATTCAGTATTACCACTTCTCTTCCGGTTATGAAACTCAACACACGCTTAGGTTATAAGCCTGTTACATTCTCAGAACTTACTGATGATGAGGAGTTTTGGAAGGGTTGTGAGGGCTGTTGTAACTATGATATATTGCAGAGGAATAATCGTCGTATGTGTCTATGCACGGCTATGCTTTACAATCCTAAAACACCACTGCCGGCAAACTCTTCATTTCAGCCATATTGGATGGTGTTGAAAAATAATATCAAAAAAGTCTTTCATCTGAAATAAATATAGAATACTATGGATAAGAAAAAAGTTGTACTTGCGTTTAGTGGAGGTCTCGATACCTCTTTTTGTGTTAAATATTTGACAGAGGAGTTGGGTTATCAGGTCTATACTGCTATTGCCAATACAGGAGGTTTTAGCGAGCAGGAACTTGCGGCTATTGAAGAACGAGCATATCAGCTCGGCGCAGTGCAGCATGCTACACTTGATATTACACAGGAGTACTACGACAAGAGTATCAAGTATATGGTCTATGGAAATATTCTGCGTAATGGCACCTATCCTATCTCTGTCTCTTCGGAGCGAACATTTCAGGCTATTGCCATTATTGAGTACGCAAAGAGTATTGGTGCTCATTGTGTAGCTCACGGCTCAACAGGCGCGGGTAATGACCAGGTACGCTTTGACTTGACATTCCAAATTTTGGCTCCTGAGATAGAAATTATTACCCCTACACGCGATATGACACTTACCCGTGAGTATGAAATTAACTACCTCAAGCAACACGGTTATGAGGCTGATTTTGTAAAGATGGAGTACTCTATCAATAAGGGTCTTTGGGGGACAAGTGTTGGCGGCAAAGAGACTCTTCACTCTGAGCAGACTCTGCCAGAGGGTGCATATCCAAGTCAGGTAACTGCTACCGAGCCATCAACTCTCAAACTTACCTTTGCAAAGGGTGAAATAAGCGCAGTAAATGGCGTTGAGTATGCTGACAAAGTGGAGGCTATTCGTAAAGTGGAGGCTATTGCTTCTGCATACGGTATTGGTCGAGATATGCATATTGGCGACACTATTATTGGCATCAAAGGTCGTGTAGGTTTTGAGGCTGCGGCGCCAATGCTTATCATTGCGGCTCATAAGATGCTTGAGAAGCACACTCTTACTAAGTGGCAACTCTATTGGAAGGACCAAATTGGTACTTGGTATGGAATGTTCTTGCATGAGGCTCAGTACCTTGACCCTGTTATGCGTGATATGGAAGCTTTTCTTGAGAATACGCAGCAAAATGTTGATGGAACGGTAGAGATTACTCTGCGCCCATATAGCTATACTCTTGTAGGTGTTACTTCAGACTTTGATTTGATGAAGACCGACTTTGGCGAGTATGGCGAGGTAAACAAGGCGTGGACAGCTGACGATGTAAAGGGCTTTACCAAAATTATGGCAAACTCGATGAAGATTTATTACAACAAAAAGAAGAATAATGGTTAGAGTCGGTATCATAGGTGGCGCAGGCTATACAGCGGGCGAGTTGATAAGGCTGCTTATCAACCATCCACAAGTGGAGATTGTCTTTATCCACTCCACCAGCAACGCCGGTAATCCGGTGTGGGCTGTTCATGGTGGACTGATTGGGGATACCGATTTGCACTTTGCAGCTGAGTATGATTTGAAGGCTATCGATTTGCTCTTTCTCTGTTCGGCGCACGGTCAAAGTCGCAAGTTTTGGGAGCAGAACCAAATGCCGGAGCATCTCAAGGTCATAGATTTGGCGCAGGATTTTCGAGATGAGAGTTGTGGATATGTTTACGGTCTGCCTGAGATTAATCGTGCTCGTACCATTTCTGCTACGAAGGTTGCCAATCCGGGATGTTTTGCTACGGCTATACAACTCTCTGTGCTACCATTGGCGGCAAAAGGTCTGCTTACTGAACAGGTGCATATTACAGCTATTACAGGCTCTACGGGCGCAGGTGTTAAGCCTGGCGCAACAACCCACTTTAGCTGGCGAACGGACAACCTATCGGTATATAAGGCTTTTGAGCATCAGCATCTTTTAGAGATAAATCGCACTCTTAGACAGCTGCAACCATTGTTCGATAAGGCTATAAACTTTGTACCTATGCGTGGAGATTTTGCTCGTGGCATCTTTGCCTCGGTCTATACCGACACCTCTCTTACCTTAGAGCAGGCTGTTGCTCTATATAAGGAGTTTTATGCCGATGCAGCCTTTACCTTTGTGACTGAAGGTAGTGTAGACCTTAAGCAGGTGGTTAATACCAATAAGGCGCTACTTAGCATAGCAAAATATGGAGATAAACTCCATATAGTTACTGCTATAGATAATCTCCTTAAAGGGGCATCAGGTCAAGCTGTCCAGAATATGAATATTATGTTCGGGTTTGATGAAAAACTCGGTCTTAACCTTAAGTCTACAGCATTCTAATGAAGATGTTTGATGTATATCCGCTCTACGAAGTGGAACCGGTTTGTGGTCGCGGAAATTATGTATACGATGCTCAGGGTACAGAGTATTTGGACCTCTATGGTGGTCATGCTGTGATAAGTATCGGTCACTGCCACCCACATTATGTAGAGGCTCTCAGCGGTCAGCTATCTCGTTTGGGCTTCTACTCTAACTCTGTTCAGAACTCTCTGCAAACTACTCTTGCCGAAAAATTGGGTCGTGTGAGTGGATATACAGCCTACTCGCTCTTTCTCTGTAATTCGGGTGCGGAGGCAAATGAAAATGCTATTAAGCTCGCCTCATTCCATACAGGCAAGAGTAAACTGCTCGCTTTTAAGTCTGCTTTTCATGGCAGAACTTCGGGTGCTGTGGCAGCTACCGATAACCCTAAAATAGTGGCTCCATTTAACCGTACAGAGAATGTGGAGTTTGTCACTTTGGGTGATATTGAGGCTGTGGAACAAAAACTCTCTACGGGCGAGTTTTGTGCCGTTATTATTGAGGGTATTCAGGGTGTGGCAGGTATATACTGCCCTACAGACGAGTTTTTTGTGGCTCTGCGCGAGATGACAACAAAGTATGGAGTGGTGCTTATTGTCGATGAGATACAGTCTGGATATGGAAGAAGTGGCGACTTTTTTGCCCACCAGCATGCCGGTATAAAAGCAGATATTATAACTGTCGCCAAAGGTATGGCTAATGGTTTTCCTATAGGAGGCGTGCTGATTGCTCCACATATTGAGGCTAAATATGGAATGTTGGGAACAACATTTGGTGGAAATCACCTTGCTTGTGCAGCGGCTATTGCGGTGCTTGAGGTTATTGAGCGTGAAAATCTTGTTGAGAATGCCCGCCATGTGGGAGAGTACCTTATTGCGGAGCTGAAAAAGATAGAGGGCATAAAAGATGTTCGCGGTCGTGGGTTGATGATAGGTATTGAGATAGACGGCTCGGCTTCGGATATGAGAAAGCGCCTACTTTTTGAGCGTCATATATTTACAGGTGGCGCAGGAGTCTCAACCGTCAGACTTCTTCCGGCGCTGACGCTAAAACGAGAGCAGGCTGATATATTTATTACTAACTTTAGAGAACTAATAGAGAAGAGATGACCTATACACCATCGTTAAAACCCAATACCCGAATAGATGTTGCTGATATTCTGCGAGGCATAGCCATTGGAGGCATTGTGCTGATACATTTTATAGAGCAACTGAATTTCTATATGTTCCCTGAGCCATCAAGCGATTTGATGGCTAAGGTTAATGGTTGCGTGTGGGATACTACATTCTTCCTGCTTGCGGGTAAGATGTACGCTATATTTTCGATGTTGTTTGGTTTGAGCCTATTTATCCAGCACGATAATCAGGCACAGCAGGGAGCCGATTTTCGTCCTCGCTTTGTGTGGCGAATGGTGCTGTTGATGCTCTTTGGACTCTTTGATTTGCTCTTCTATAATGGCGATATACTTACTGTATATGCCGTCTGTGGAGTGCTTGTGTTGCCTTTTGTTCGTTCAAGTAACAGAGTGCTTGTCGCAGCAACCATATTTTTTGCTCTGCAGCCGATAGAGATTGCCTACATTGTTATGGGGCTTTTTGATGCTTCGACCACTTCGCTCAATTTAGGCTCAAGCGAACTGTTTAAGGCTATACTTCCGGCGCAGGCAGAGGGTTCGTGGCTTGATGTGGCAGTGAAGGGCATTGAGTGTGGGTTTCTTGTCAATTATACTTGGGCTATAGAACACGGTAGAGCAACGCAGACCATTTTCCTCTTTTTGCTTGGAATTTTTATTGGTCGCAAACGACTATTCTATGATGAGGGTAATAACATTGCTATCTGGAAGCGTATTCTTATGGTGTCATTGTGCGCCTTTGCTGTGTTGTTCCCGCTATATAAGATTGTGCCAGATATGGTAGATATTGCATCTGTCAAAAAGAGTTTGGGTGTTATGCTCAATATGTGGAAAAACCTTGCAATGATGCTTATCTATGTATCTGGAGTGGTACTGCTCTACTATCGCACCTCGGCGCGAAATGTACTTGCAAGGATTGCCCCTTATGGAAAGATGAGCCTTACAAACTATCTGACACAGTCTATAGTGGGAGGTTTTGTGTTCTATAATTGGGGTCTTGGAATGTATCGCTATTCGGGTCACGCATCGAGCTTGCTGCTTGGTGTACTCTGTGTAGCTTTACAGTATGTCTTCTGCCGTTGGTGGCTCTCACGACACTCTCACGGACCTTTTGAGGCTCTGTGGCGCAAACTTACTTGGATTGGGAAATAAGAGATACAACTATGAAAAAGTTTACTACTGTAACTGATATTGGCGACCTAAATGCTGCCGTTGCCGAGGCTTTGGAGATAAAGAAGAACAAGTTCGCATATACCGAGCTTGGACGAAATAAGACCCTGCTGATGATATTTTTCAACTCATCATTGCGTACCCGACTCTCTACGCAGAAGGCTGCAATGAATTTGGGTATGAATGTTATGGTGCTTGATGTCAATCAGGGCGCGTGGAAGCTTGAGACCGAGCGTGGCGTGGTTATGGATGGCGACAAGGCGGAGCATCTTCTTGAAGCTATACCTGTTATGGGTAGCTACTGCGACATTATCGGTGTGCGCTCGTTTGCGGGTCTAAAGAATAAGGCGGAGGATTACAAGGAGATGGTTATTGAGCAGTTTATTCGCTACTCTGGTCGTCCTGTATTCTCTATGGAGGCTGCTACGGGTCATCCACTACAGAGCTTTGCTGACCTTATTACTATTGAGGAGCATAAAAAGACTGCCCGCCCAAAGGTAGTCCTTACTTGGGCTCCACATCCAAAGGCGCTACCACAGGCTGTACCAAACTCTTTTGCCGAGTGGATGAACGCGGCGGACTATGAGCTTGTAGTAACTCACCCACACGGCTATGAACTTGACCCTCGCTTTGTCCGCCCAGAGCAGATTGAATATGACCAGCGCAAGGCTTTTGAGGGTGCAGACTTTATATATGCGAAGAATTGGTCAGCCTTTGCGGACGAGAATTACGGTCAGGTGCTCTCTATAGATAGAGATTGGACGGTAGATAGTGCAAAGATGGCACTTACAAACAACGCTTACTTTATGCATTGCCTTCCTGTGCGCCGAAATATGATTGTTACAGACGAGGTTATCGAGTCCGAGCGTAGCCTTGTAATCCCTGAGGCTGCCAACCGCGAAATTTCGGCTCAGGTAGTAATCAAACGACTTTTGGAGAGTTTATAATGATAAAGGTTGTAAAGATAGGTGGCAATGTGATTGATAATGAGGCGGCTCTTGAGCGCTTTGTTGCGGACTTTGCGGCTCTTGAGGGAGAGAAGATACTTGTTCACGGAGGAGGTAAACTCGCTACGCGCCTTGCTGAGCAGTTGGGTATTAAAACCACTATGATTGAAGGTCGACGAGTGACTGACCGAGATACTCTGGATGTTGTTACAATGGTCTATGCTGGACTTGTTAATAAGCGTATTGTGGCGCTACTTCAGGCACGGGGTTGTAACGCTATTGGTCTGTCAGGTGCAGATGGCGGGGTAATCTGTGCTAAGCGTCGCTCTGCAAAGCCTATAGATTACGGTTTTGTAGGCGATATAACGGTTCAGGGGGTAGATGCCGATTTCATTCTCAGCCTTATAGAGCGCGGTATGGTGCCGGTATTCTGTTCCATAATGCATCAGGGAGGGGGCGAACTGCTGAATTGTAATGCCGACTCGGTAGCCTCGGCTGTGGCTGTTGCTGTAGCTCAACAGAGGGCTACGGAGCTACTCTTCTGCTTTGAGAAACCAGGTGTGATGGCAGATGTTGATGACCCACAATCGGTTATCGAGCATATTACTCCGCCTCTATACACCGCTCTTAAGAGTCAGGGGGTGGTTAATAAGGGTATGATACCAAAGATAGATAATGCCTTTGTAGCTTTGAGTCAAGGTGTTAAGTGTGTGACTATAAAAGACTCTCAGGCTCTGCTTCAGCCTGCTGGGACAAAGATAGAGTTGTAGTATGGAGTTGGTTAACCTTGAACAGTGCGTGGCGCTGTTGCAGCAGTTGGTGGCGACACCTTCAATTTCGGGTTCTGAACAGCAGAGTGCCGATATTTTGGAGCACTTTCTTAGTGATAGGGGAGCCTCGGTGCACCGTTGCTATAATAATGTGTGGGTTTTGGCGGAGGGATATAATCCTCAAAAGCCTACGCTTATGCTCAACTCACACCACGATACGGTCAAACCCTCTCCTGCCTACACTTTTGACCCCTATAGTGCCCATATCTGTCAGGGTAATATCTATGGTTTGGGAAGTAACGATGCCGGAGGGTCGTTAGTAAGCCTTGTGGCGCTCTTTTCGCGTTTTAGTGATACGCAAAATCTCCCCTTTAATCTACTGCTGGCATTGACGGCTGAGGAGGAGACTATGGGCGAGAGGGGTATGAGGGCTATGCTTGCGGAGTTGAAAAGACTCAATATAACGGTCGATATGGCTATTGTTGGAGAACCTACCTCTATGCAGGCGGCTGTAGGCGAGCGAGGTCTTGTTGTCTTAGATGGTATAACTAAGGGCAAGAGTGGACATGCCGCCCGAAATGAGGGGGTTAATGCGCTCTATTTAGCTCTTGAGGATATCGAGAGACTGAGAAACTATAACTTTGAACATTCAAGTGGTGTGTTGGGAGAGATAAAACTCTCGGTAACACAGATTGAAGCCGGAACGCAACATAATATTGTTCCGGATAGTTGCCACTATGTTGTCGATGTGCGTACCACCGATGCCTATAGCAACGAGCAGACTGTAACACTGCTTCAGCAGGCTGTGTTGCACTCAGAACTTAAGCCGCGTTCAACGAGGGTTCGTGCCTCAGCTATAACCCCTTCGCACCCTTTGGTTAAGGCGGCGATGGCGGCAGGTTGTAGTTGCTTTATCTCGCCAACAACATCGGATAGGGCAATTATGCAGGGCATACCAGCATTGAAGATAGGCGTGGGGGAGTCCTCTCGCTCACATACAGCAGATGAATTTGTAAAAATAGAGGAGATAGAGCAGGGTATAGCCTGTTATTGCTCTATCTTAGAAAAACTTGTGAAATATGAAACTTTGGAATAAGGGCTTTGAGGTTGATGAACTTGTCGAGAACTTTACTGTCGGTAATGACCGAGAACTCGACCTGCGCCTTGCTCGCTATGATGTGCAGGGCTCTATGGCGCATATCCGTATGCTGGAGAGTATTGGTCTATTGGGTAGTCAGGAACTTCCGATACTGCTTGAAGCTCTTGAAACTATCGGAGAAAGTATAGAAAAGGGTGAGTTTGTTATTGAACCCGGAGTGGAGGATGTTCACTCTCAGGTTGAGCTTATGTTGACCCGTCAGTTGGGCGATATGGGAAAGAAGATACACTCTGGACGCTCCCGTAATGACCAGGTTTTGGTCGATTTGAAACTCTTTATGCGCGATGAACTTAAACATATTTCTCAGAGTGTTGTAAAACTCTTCGAGTGTCTACAACGACTTAGTGAACAACATAAGGAGCATCTTATGCCGGGCTATACCCACCTTCAGGTGGCTATGCCGTCATCTTTCGGTCTGTGGTTTGGAGCATACGCAGAGGCTTTAGTGGACGATATGGAGATGTTAGCCGCAGCATATAGCGTGGCAAATCAAAATCCTTTAGGCTCGGCAGCAGGTTATGGTTCCTCGTTTCCGTTAGATAGAACTATGACCACCTCGTTGCTTAACTTCAGCACTATGCACTATAATGTTGTCGCAGCACAGATGAGTCGTGGTAAAACTGAGCGTGCCGCTGCCTATGCTATTGCTTCAATAGCCTCTACGGTGGGTAAGTTGGCTATGGATGTGTGTCTGTTTATGTGCCAAAACTTCTCATTTATATCATTTCCGGATGCACTGACAACGGGCTCAAGCATTATGCCACATAAGAAGAACCCTGATGTGTTTGAGATTATTCGAGGCAAATGTAATCGTCTACAATCTGTTCCTAATGAGATATCGTTGCTTACAGCAAATTTGCCACTTGGCTATCATAGGGATTTACAACTGCTTAAGGATATCATCTTTCCGGCAACAACAACTATTTGTCAATGTCTGGAGATGTGCTGCTTTATGTTGGAACATATAAATATTAAAGAAGATATTCTTGAGAACGAGAATTATAACTACCTCTTTACCGTTGAGGATGTAAACCGTTTAGCCCTCTCTGGAGTGCCTTTCCGCGAGGCATATCGCAGAGTTGGTATGCAGGTGCAGAGTGGTGAATATATCCCTACTCGTACTGTAAATCACACCCATGAGGGAAGCATTGGTAATTTATGTAACGAAAAAATTGCCGAAAAGATGAATAAAGTATTGCAAAAATTTGATTTTTGAGAAAATCATACTAATTTTGTCATATAAATGTTGGCAGATATGCAGAGCTCACGATTTTTTGGTTACTATTATTTTTACTTCTTACAGATAAAGTAGAGGAGCGGTAACTCGTGTGCATATAATATTAAGCCGTTCCGTTGGAGCGGCTTTTAGTTTTAATATAAAGTATGAAAAGAGTAGCTATTCAAGGATATGAAGGTTCGTTTCATCACATCGCTGCCCGTCAGTATGAGGGCGCCGATATTGAAATTATGCCCTGTGACACATTTAGCGCAGTGGCAAGTGCCGTGGAACACGGCGAGGTAGATTATGGAGTGATGGCTATTGAGAACTCTATTGCAGGTTCAATATTGCCAAATTATAAGATATTGCAGCAGCGTAACCTCCGCATTACAGGCGAGATTTATCTGCAAATTCGCCAAAATCTTATGGTTAACCACGGTGTGAAACTTGAGGATATCCGTGAGGTAGAGTCTCATCAAATGGCGCTACTCCAGTGTGCGGAGTATTTGGAGAGTTATGGATGGCGTTTGGTCGAAAGTGCCGATACGGCACTGAGCGCGGCAGAACTTCAGAAGAGTGGCTCCCGAACTACGGCTGCTGTGGCAGGAGAGCTTGCTGCCGAGCTCTTTGACCTTGATATTATCGCGGCGGATATACATACCGCCCGTAATAACTATACTCGCTTTCTTATCCTTGAGCGTTGCGATAGGGCTCAGTTTGAGAAGTCG
>JAZNTY010000110.1:0-11339 GCA_045592005.1 Alistipes sp.
CTGCATAGTAAAAACTTCTAATTCGTTTAACTATCCTGATTTAGTTTTATAATATCACTGTCAATGTTCGTATATTAGTAGGGCTGTATAAAATAGATAAATCATCAGCAGCCCTACTAATCATATTTTCTACCTTAATATACCGTATACTTTTCCAGAGCCATTGCAGGTTCTACATTTGCCGTCGGTACAATTTGGACAAGCAATTTTACCGGTACCAAAAGGACTATAGTACCAACCTTTTCCATTACAAGTATTACATTTACCAGAGCCATGACACATATAACAAGTTTTGTATCCATATGTATTCTGCTCACTTGGGCTCATTGAAACACACACCTCTGTGTTGTTGGCAGTCTCAGCTGAATTTGCCACAACATCATAGCTATGGCAAATTTGACAACACCCACACTCTACAGAGTGAGATTGTGATAAATTATTATTTGAGTCTTGATAACAATAAGCCGAGATAGAGATTACAGCTACTACTGCTAAAATAAAAATCTTTTTCATTTTTTTCATTTTGTTAGATTGTGATAAAATATGATAATTATCCCTGTTGAATATTCCAAGACACGCACAAAAAAAAGCGCGGGACCTTCAGTATATTCTCACTTCGAGGTGTTTGGCGTAACCTAAGGTAGAAGAATAACAAAAAGCCCACGCAATCAAGCGTGAGCATTTCAACTATTATTCCTTTCTACCTTATAAGTCGCCAAACTTTCGAAGTGAAAGAATAAAGCTAAAACGCTTTTTCAATATTTAAAATGTGCGTATCAACATACGCTAATGTTTCATAGGCAAATATTTTTATTAGTTTGTATATGCAAATGTAAATATATTTTATCGAACAAACAAATTGTTTAGACTTTATTAACTATGCAAAAAACGGACTAATGTTGGATAGCTTTTAGTTACACATATATTTTAGTTGATACCTTTTGCAAACTATCCTATAAACTCTATTAAGGTACGGGGTCATACCCACTTCCGCCCCAAGGATGACACTTGCAAAGTCTCTTAAATGCTAACCAGGAACCCTTAAGGAGTCCATATTTTTTTAGAGCTTCGAGGGCATACTGTGAGCAGGTGGGAGTAAAACGGCAGGTAGGGGGTTTAAGGGGAGAGATAACCACCTGATAGAAGCGCACAAGGGCGATAAGAGGCAGGGTACAGAGGGACTTAGAGGCTCTCCACAACTTGCTGAAGAACTTTTTTGACTCCATTTTCTATACTCTTAAAATCGTGGACTGTTTTGGTGCTATAAACTATAGCTATCTCTAAACGGCGAGGACCAATAGAGGTTGTAAAATACTCTTTATTAAGGCGATATGCCTCACGCATACGACGACGAATAAGGTTACGCTTATTTGCGCGCTTATGGTACTTTTTAGGCGTAGAGAAGAGTATGGCGGTGCTACTTTGCTCCGCTTCCTCAACATAAAACATATATCTAAAGGGATAGACAAAGCCGCTTTGACCCTCCTGAAAGAGTCTACGGATAGCACCAAATGAGTGCAATCGCTCGGACTTGGTCAGGCTATTCATAGCATCTACTTTTTACGAGTGCGACCTCTCTTTGCCAGCTTAGACTGCTGAGAGCGGAGGAACTCCTCATTTTGCTCGTTCTCAGAAAACTCAACATCCTCTACCTCCTCACCGGCAAGCACGGCGGAGATGTAGATATCTACAGCCTTAGCCAAAGACGGAGCGCCTGGGGATGGAGCAGAAGCCTTTACCGGCAAATGGTTCTCCGAAGCTACGCGTAGAGTACCCTCGCCAAAGGTACTAATGACAGGCATAGGTTCCAATGGAAGTTTCTCGCATAGTGCCTTAACATCCCACGGAGAGTAGAGCAGTAACATATCGTACTGCTGAAGCTCCTCAGAGGAGATATCGCTGGCAACAGTGCGCGCCAGAATAACAGGGGTATAGTTGATATTAAGGCGTGTAAGAGCCTCCGGAATTTCAGGTTTATGAGGCTCACTAAGAGCAAGGAGCAGCTTTTCATCCTTATGCTTAACTACCTGCTCAACAATACCGGTAAAGGAACCGTCGGCAAAGGAGATTTTACGCTTACGGTAGACGATATATTTCTGCAAATAGAGGGCAATAGCCTCGGTAGAGCAGATATACTTCATAGTCTCAGGCACTGTGATGCGGGCATCCTCACAGATACGGAAGAAGCTATCGATAGTTGTGCGGGAGGTAAATATTACTGCTGTATGAGCAAGTATCTCTACGCGTTGTGAACGGAACTCCTTTGGGGTTACGCCCTTGACCTCAATAAGTGGACGGAAGTCAATCTGAAGAGAGTACTTATTCGCCAACTCAAAAAAGGGTGATTTCTCTATAATCGCAGGTTTTGGCTGCGACACCAATATACTTTTAATCTCTGCCATAATATACCAAAATCCCTTCCACAGCTACTCTCAGCGCACTATTGGCGACAAAATGAGGGAGAGCGGGAAGATTTCCAGGGCGCAAAGATACAAAAACCAATGTAAAATTGAAATTTTTTGACCCACAAAGAAGAAAAATGTCTCTTTTACATATATTGCAACACAGGCAATTACGACCGCAACCATACCCCAAAAGCCGACCATTGCCGGTAGCTGAGCTGAGAGTAGAAATAGTATTGCAAAAGGGGTTATAACGACCAACCCTACGGCAATATAGAGCAGCTTTGTTACAACCAGATGCTTACCTATATCTGTACGCTGGCAAAGGGAGCCGATAACCATCGTTGTGCCAAATTGGAAAGCCAAAGTCAGTGCTAAAATCAACACAACCGACAGCCCTACAACCCAGACCACTCTCTGCGGTGCAAGCCCTATTAGCAGTTGCTGATGCCACAGACCACATACTCGAACAACACACAGCGCCATAAGCAGAACACCCAAAATAGTCATTACCACCTCAATATTAATCTGCTCGGCGGGGTTTATATGCGCCTTATCGCGTTTGGTGCGTTTGAAGCCTACGGCATTGATGATAAAGTAGCATAGAAAATCCCAATAGCGAACAATAAAGAAGATATAAATAAGCCCGATTATCGTTGCTCCTATTTGATATGGGGCACCGAAAAACAGATGGTTATAGCTACCATAGGAGCTACTGCCCTCCACAAGTGTAGAGAGAGGACCAAACGCCTGTTCCGGAGTTATATTGTTCTCTAACAAAGGTAGTTGCATACTACTCAAAGGCTCGTTTAAGAGTTATACGAATATTGGTACCTTTACCGATAACGGACTCAGTAACGGCAATTTTGCCACGATGGTACTCCTCCACAATACGGCGGGAGAGTGACAGACCTAAGCCCCAACCGCGGGTTTTGGTAGTGAAGCCGGGTTCAAAGATGGTCTTCCAATTTGACTTTGCTATACCCTTGCCTGTATCCGACACATCAATCATCACGCTACTATCGGTGGCGCTTATACGGACATTTATTGCACCATGACCTTGCAAAGCATCGAGGGCATTTTTGAGCAAATTCTCAACCACCCACTCAAAGAGTGCCGTATTAAGCATCGCTTGTACCCTATCACTTGCAAAACCGTTATAATCAAGGGTAACATTACGCGGTATACGCTTGCGGAAGTACATCACACAGCCGCCAACAACCTCATTAACATTTGCTATTTCAAGAGGGGTATCTGAACCAATCTTGGAGAAACGGTCAACTATCTTTCGCAAGTGTGAAAGGTCTTTCTCCATCTCCTCCACCGCCATAGGGTCAACACTCTGATCACGAAGATACTCTATCCATCCCAACAGCGAGGAGGTGGGGGTACCAAGTTGGTGCGCCGTCTCCTTAGCAAGTCCTATCCATACGCGGTTTTGTTCATCCTGTTTAGAGGAGCGAAAGGCGACAAAGAGCATAACCACAAAGCCTATGATAACAAACATCTGCACCAAAGGGAAGAAGTAGAGCATTACCAAAGTAGAGCTGCGTCCATAGAAGATAATATGATTATGTTCCGCCGTCCACCAAAAGCGCACAATAATAGGAGTATTATGGCTCGCCATACGGTCTAAGGTAGCGTGTAACCGTTCTGTATTTCTAATTATATCCTCCGGTATAAGATGATACGAAACCACACGAAGGTTCTCATCCGTAATAATAAAGGGTATATTGTTGCGATTATTGATAATTGAGGAGACTAACGGGTCTGACATATAGTCTCCCATAGCCTCACGATTGACCCTCTCCATAGCCGCAGCCCACAACTCCACATCGTGGCGTTCCTTGACACTCAAGGTCTCCGCCATCTGGTAAGTAATGAAGAGCGAAGCAGAGACAATGACCACGCCCAATACCAAAAGTATGGCGCGACCACTACGGGTAAGCCCCTTGCGTACTCTGTTGAGGTTCATAATCTTATCTACTTACGCCTTGTATCCTGGGAGGTTAATATACGCTTCATCTCGACGCTGTCAGAGAGCATCTTAACAGCCTCCTTAACTGTTTGGTCATACCTCAAGCTATTTGCTGTACGCCCCTCAGCATAACCGTAGCGCAAAGCTATATCGGCATTGATGGTCTGCATAATCTCACGCTTGAAAGTATTGAGGTTGCTCATCTTATCATCCCTAAGGCTCTTTTCGATAGTCTCCATAGCCTCAAGGATATCTTTGTCTGCATATCGCTCCTTATCTAACGCCTTACGCAGTTTCTCCACAGCTAAGCGAGAGTCCGAGCGATATGGTATCTGGCGTGACTCCACCAAGCGAGCAAAATCGGCATAATCACTCTCACTGATAGTGAATGTTGCCGGATCTATAGAGACATCGGCATGGCGACGGTAGTAGTCATCTCCAAAGTCGTCGATAATACCCATAAGGTAGAGCGTAACGGCAAAGGAGCTGACATAGTGCGGCTCTACAGCCTTATCTGGCATAATACCGCCACCATCATAGACCTTACGCCCAGCTGAGGTCTTGAACTCTGAGATAAGTGAGTCGGGAACATTCTCTGCACGACCCTCTGTTGAGTAACGCACAGCCTGTATGCAACGACCTGAAGGGATGTAATACTTCGCCGTAGTAAGTTTTGCGTAACTACCATAGCCCAAAGGCAGCGTAGACTGCACCAGACCCTTACCAAAGCTGCGTGAGCCCATAAGTACTGCACGGTCAAGGTCTTGCAACGCGCCCGAAACAATCTCTGCCGCCGAAGCACTATTTTCGCCAATAAGCACCACCAAAGGGATGTTAGGTAACATCGGCTCCAACTCCGTAACAAAGCTCTTGCTCTCGCCCCTGCCACGACCCTTCATTTCGACAACCTGAGTACCCTTTGGCACAAAGAGAGATAGCACCTTAACTGCGCTCTGAAGCACACCTCCTCCATTTGTGCGGTAGTCGAGGATAAGTTTTTCAAGATTTCCGGTACTTTGCAACCTCTCTATAGCATTACGCATCTCACTGTAGCAGTCATCAGTAAAATCTGAGTGGAGGATATAACCCACACCAGGAGCTACATAACCTACATACCCCACGCTCGGTATAGATATACGCTGACGGCGTATCTTATATTCAGTTATCTTACCATCAACAACGCTCTCTACAGCCACACGAACAGTGGTATTTGGTTCGCCACGGAGATTTTCCGACACCTGCGAAGTGGTCATCCCCTCAGCGCTCTTACCATCAATGGCAACAATCTTATCGCCAATCTTCAGCCCAGCCATATCTGCCGGAGAACCCTTATATGGTTCGGCAATACGCACAAAGGTACTATCTTGACGGATAACAGCACCTATGCCACCATATTTACCTGTTGTAAGAGTACGAAAATCTTTCATCTCCTTCTCCGATAGAAAGGTACAATAGGGGTCGAGATTACGCATAATGCCATCTGCTGCGTGGCGCATAATCTTATCTGACGAAATAGTATCTACATAGTCTGTTGATATGGTACGCATCAAATTGACCATCATCTCCATATTGCGCCCAAGACCGAAATCGTTGTTATTGCCGAAGATGACAACAGAGGCAACAACCAACAGCGTAGCTATGCTAAAAATCGTTTTTTTACTCATTAACCCTTCGTTTATGTGATAAATATCCCTCTAATCGTATTATCGCGCGCACCACCGTACGACGATGACCGCATATTGTAACTTGCTCCCCACACCGTTGCACAACAACCTCATCCTCAAAGAGCAGAGTCAGGCGCTGTAGACCTGTAGCACGAAATATCAACCTATCTGGAGCGCACCCGCTAATAACTAAACCCACAGTCGCCATAGCAGCCTCTATCTGTTCACGGTCAGCAACTACATCGGCATCCACACTGCGAGTAACGAAGCCAAAGAACGGATAGGTAAAACCCAGAGCCAGAACCATAGCTGCCATAGCCCAGCCATTCCATGTCGTAAAGTATATTGACAACATTTGACCAAAGGTTACGGGTAGGTGCTCGTATGTAACCTTTAGCCAAATTAATGCCATCCATATCGCAGTAAAGGTCAATACATATTTTAATGCACGCAATAGGTATATTTTCATAAAATATATGTTTTATAGGTAACTATTTTTCAATCTCTTTAGCCACATTCTCCATAAGCCACAGCGGTGTAGAAGTTGCTCCACATACACCCACACGCTGAGCCCCGACAAACCACTGAGGATCTATCTCCGAAGCCTCCTCCACATTATAAGAGCGACTATTCTCTTGACGACATATCTCAAAGAGCACCTTTCCATTGCTTGACTTGCGCCCACAGACAAATACTATAACATCCACACTGCGAGCAAAGTCTCTTAGATGCTCCTCACGCGAAGAGACACGACGGCATATAGTATCATCCACCGTAAGCATCTTCTCATCAGCCAAACGGCTACGCATCTGACAGCATAGGTCCTCAAAAAGCGCTACCGACTGTGTTGTTTGCGAAAGGAAATAGATAGGTCTGCTAAAGTCTATCTGCTCCAAGTCCTCTACACACTCCACAACCACAGCCTTCTCTTCCACCTGACCGGTAAGACCCACAACTTCGGCATGTCCTCGTTTCCCTAAAATAACAACCGTACCACCGCAACTTTGCATCTTCTCATACGCCCGCTTAACACGCTTTTGAAGGGCTGCTACAACAGGACAAGTGGCATCTATGATTGTCAAACCGCGTTCCGCTGCTATACGATAGGTTGTTGGAGGCTCTCCGTGGGCACGAATAAGTACGCTACTTCCTTCAAGGCGCACCAAATCACTATGGTCTATAGTTCGTAGACCTAATGACTCTAACCGCTGCACTTCCATACGGTTGTGAACAATATCGCCCAGACAACAGACTACACCTCCCTGACTAAGCGCACGCTCAGCCTCCGAAATGGCTCTGACAACTCCGGCACAGAAGCCCGACTTATCGTCAATGATAACCTCCATATTACAGAGAGGCAAGAACTTGATTATACTGCTGGTCAAACCACTCCATCTGCTGTTCTACCGTCATATAACTGTTGTCTAACACCACAGCATCATCAGCTTGACGCAATGGAGAGATTGCTCGGCTCATATCTGCCTTATCACGCGAAATGACATTCTCTAAAATCTCCTCAAACGAGACCTTGTCGCCCTTTGCAACAAGCTCCTCATAGCGACGAGTGGCACGCACCTTAGGGTCGGCAGTCATAAATATCTTCAGCTCGGCATCCGGAAATACCACCGTACCGATATCTCTACCATCCATAACCACGCCACGCTCAGCGCCCATCTGCTGCTGCATAGCAACCAACTTTGTACGCACCTGAGCAATAGAGCTGACAGGACTGACAAAGTTACTAACCTCAATAGTGCGTATCTTCCCCTCAACCAACTCGCCATTGACATATATATCACTTGCCCCACGCTGTGGATTAAAACGGAAAGTTATAGATATCTCATCTAACAGCGCCACAACAGCATCTTCATCAACAATGCCGCTACTAATAGCCCCCTTTTCTAACGCGTAGAGAGTCACAGAACGATACATGGCGCCTGTATCGATAAAAATATAGCCCAAACGGGCTGCTATTGCTTTGGCGAATGTACTCTTACCACAAGACGAAAAACCGTCTATGGCGATAACTATTTTTCTCTTCTTAGTGTACTCCATTTGATGTTGTAATAAATGTAGACAGAATGGTATATATACCCAGCAGACCAACTATAATGCCCGCTATGTGGTTTATTGTCAACATATGACGCGGACGGAAACGACGGCGGAAGAGGCTGATAACCAGCGCAAGCATAGTCCACCACGCACACGCTCCGCAGAAAAATCCGACAATGATAAGTATGCTTGTCAACAGCGATGCCATATCTTGACTCTCCGAGGCGGTACCCACGCCAAACATCGCAAAGAAGGCGAGAATATATGGTACTACAACCACAAAGTTGGCAATAGTAAAGCCAAACATCGAGGCAAAGTCCTTCCATAGCGTAATATTCCCCGCTCTGTTACGACGAATTTGCGGCACCGGATTTTTGAAGAAGATATAGACTCCAACAATAACTACGAACACGCCGCCCACAAGACTCAAAATATTGCTATACTTCTCTATCTGCGCCTGCATCATAGCAAAAAAGAAGTATGCTATTATAGCCATAAGGGTGTCAGCACAAGCTACACCCATACCTGAGATTACACCAGCACGAGTGGTTTTGCTCAAAGTGCGCTGAATACACAACACAGCCACCGGACCGACAGTAATAGATGCCGCCAAACCAACCGCGAACCCTCGCAGTAATATCTCAAGAATAGAAATAAGCATATTATCAATTTGCAAAGTGCAAACTTTTTGCAAAGTTAGTTAAAGCTCTGCAAAATTCAAAATTTTTCAACCTCTACAAATAACAAAAAGGTGGATAACTAAAATTATCCTTTAGCTATCCACTTTTTGTGTAAATATTACTACTCTACAAACCCTATGCCTTACGAGGTCGTCCACGCCTTCTTGGAACCTCTTTGACGGTTACATCGTCCTGACGAATTACCGTTGGAAGAACACGAGTCTTTTCAAGGTTGCGCTTAACATCTTCAATGGTTATAGACCCGGCTGCCAATGAGCTGTTGTGACGGCGCAGAGCACGCGGAGTATCTCCCAAAAACTTACGGCAGAAGAGTGAGAAGTGACCATGACTTGTGAAGCCATAGCGTTTGATAATCGACTTGAGTGGAATAGAGGCATCGGCAAGCAAATGAGCAATCTCTACGGCACGATGTTGCTGCATCCACACATAAGGAGTCTGGTCAAAGTGCTGACTAAAGAGGAGCTTAAAGTGCGACAACGAGTGTCCACACATCTTAGCAAGCGCCTCCACATTCTTAGCGTTGGGTGCATTGCTGATAACCAACGCACGGAAGGACATTGAGTTGTTGAACAGACTGTAGAATGTTCTTAGATAAGTCTCTCGCGGATAGAAGTAGCGAAAGATGACAAACATCTCATCAATCTTTGCACGATGCATAACTTGGCTTCTTACGCCATGCTTCAGGAAGAAAATAACCGATTCTACAAAACCCGATAGCACATTATTCAAAGAGACTGACGAGAAGCGATAGTTAATCTTTGACACCTCAGCAGCTATTGAGCGGTAGGTTTCTCCCTCATCAATAATGCTTGCCGAGATAAAGCGGGCTACCAGAATTTCACAATCATCCTCAGCTACCAAGTTGTAAGTGTGGGAGCGAGAGCAAAATGCCGCATGCGACTCTCTAATTTGATAATTCTGACACTCTACCGAGGAGATTAAGAAGCGACCGCTTCTAAGGAACAATAGACGGTTAGTATCGTCTGGTTCGATAACAAAGGTTTCGCCGGCTTTAATGGAACACAAGTAAAATCCAGGCTCTGGTTGGTCTGAATAAGACGAGCAGAAGGTGGAACATAATTTGTTCGTCGTTTTCATAAAAATTTTTTTTGGGGTTATATAAAAACAGCAATTGACGCAAAGTATACACCATGAATAATTGCCATTTCTGCCACAAAAATAATCAGTTATATCAAAAAAACAAAAAAAAGAAGAAAATTGCAGCACTTTTTTTAATAAAGCACTGCAATTTTGATAAAAAAATGATAACAGACAAGATTTAATAGTATGACTACCTATTTTCTTTATTATGCATTTTTATGAGGAAGTTGGTTCCCAAATTATTGCACTCCACCTCCCAATGCTGTATAGAGATTGACAACGCTCTGTATCTGCACAAAGTCGTTCTGCACTCTGCTCAACTCTGCATCGAGCAATGATTGGCGGGCAATCAGCACCTCAAGGTATGTTGCCGAGCCGTGCTCCATAAGCAACTCCGTACTCTGCGCAGCAGCATCAAGAGCCTCAACACGCTTTGTAAGCAGTTGAGCCTTATCACGAGCCGTCATAGCTCGCTCAAGGGCTGTATTGACCTCATTACCGGCATTGAGCAGAGTCTGCCTAAACTGTAGCAGAACCTGCTCGGACTGCAACTTCGATATTTTCAGGCGGGCACGCAGCTGTCTATTATTAAATATAGGTTGGAACAGAGATGCTGCGGCACTCCAGAGCAGTGAAGCAGGGTTGATAATGGTGCCACCCACGCTATTGGTCCAACCAGCACTTCCCGAAAGGTTAATAGATGGATATAGGGATGCACGCGCAGCGCCGACATTGTAAAATGCCTGCATAAGGGAGTACTCGGCAGCCTGAACATCAGGACGAGCAGCCAGAAGCGATAGAGGAATGCCTATGTAGAGATGCTCTGGCATCTGCTGCTGAGCAAGGGCTGTACGCTCTATACTCTGCGGCGGGAGTGCCAAAAGTATCGATATAGCATTTTCAACAACAAAAACCTGCTCCTCAAAGTCGTGAACCATAGTGCTTACAGCATAATAAGAAGCCTCCATCTGCCTTACCGACGCCTCATTACCCATACCTGCATCCTTCAGTAGGCGCATAGTATTTACATTCTCAGCCCAACTCTGCGCCGTTTTACGGGCAATATCGAGTTGATTATCAAGCATGAGCAGCGTATAGTAACTATTGGCTACAGCGGCAATAATCTGCGACTGCACAGCACGGCAATAAGCCTTGCTACCCTCCATTGCCGCCTTTGCGCGACGCTTGGCATTGGTTATACCGCCAAATATATCCACTTGCCAGCTAGCAGTAATAGGTACCGAATAACTCCACTGAGGCTTAGAGAAATCAAAGCTGGCAGCAGCTCCATTAGGGGCAAAGTTAAACGATGGCACATAAGCCAATCGCGCAGCCTTAAGTGCAGCCTCCGACTCGCAGACTCGCAGACGAGCCACAGCAAGGTCGGTATTGCGAACCAATGCTGTATCTATCAGAAGTCGGAGGCCAAGCGGGCTTAGGA
>JAZNTY010000111.1:0-13684 GCA_045592005.1 Alistipes sp.
CGTATGGTTTTCCGTGCAGCTTGCAATCAGACTGACAAGTTTGAGGTAGTAGGTATTAATGACCTCTGCCCTGTAGATTACTTGGCTTATATGCTTAAGTATGACACTATGCACGGTCAGTTCCAGGGTACTATCGATTTCGACGCTGAGAAGAACCTTCTCATCGTAAACGGTAAGGCTATCCGCGTAACTGCAGAGCGCAACCCAGAGGACTTGAAGTGGAATGAGGTTGAGGCTGAGTATGTAGTTGAGTCTACAGGTCTGTTCCTCACAGCTGAGAAGGCTGAGGCTCACATCAAGGCTGGTGCAAAGTATGTAGTTATGTCAGCTCCTGCTAAGGACAAGACTCCTATGTTCGTTTGCGGTGTAAATACCAACACATACGCTGGTCAGACTATCGTTTCTAACGCATCTTGTACCACAAACTGCTTGGCTCCTATCGCTAAGGTTCTTAACGACAACTTCGGCATCGTTGACGGTTTGATGACTACCGTTCACGCTACTACTGCTACTCAGAAGACTGTTGACGGTCCATCTCTTAAGGATTGGCGTGGTGGTCGCGCAGCTGCTGGCAACATCATCCCTTCTTCAACAGGTGCTGCTAAGGCTGTAGGCGTAGTTCTTCCAGAGCTCAACGGCAAACTTACCGGTATGGCATTCCGCGTTCCTACCCTCGATGTTTCAGTTGTAGACCTTACTGTAAACCTCGCTAAGCCAGCTACTTACGCTGAGATTTGCGCTGCTATGAAGGCTGCTTCTGAGGGCGAGCTTGCAGGTGTTCTCGGTTACACTGAGGAGGATGTTGTATCTTCAGACTTCCTCGGCGACGCACGCACTTCTATCTTCGATAAGAAGGCTGGTATCGCTCTTACCGACACCTTCGTAAAGGTTGTTTCTTGGTATGACAACGAGTGGGGTTACTCTAACAAGGTGCTTGACCTTATCTCTGTAATGAAGGCTTACAACAAGTAAAATCTGGCATTAGGCAGTATCTACTGCGTTACACTTCAATAGCCGAGTTGCTCACATACGCTTAGTATGCTGCGCGCTCGGCTTTCTGTATGCCTTGGTTTACCTTCGGTGACCCTTCACCGCTCTACCTCGGCTTAATCGCAGCGTTGTAAACCCTCGCCTAAAATCAAATTTTCGAGAAGCAAGTACAGCCCACAATCAAAGTGACAACATTTTAATGTTAGAGTGATGTATTTACAATGCTGTCAAGGAGTTACGCTGACAAGGAGGTAAATCCGCCACTATAACATTAAAATAAAATTAAAATAGACCATAATATAAACCGCACTGCTTTCCCCACCAACATCCAAACAGCGGCAGAGATAAACGAGACACGATAGAAGCCGAGGGCGACGGCGAAGATATCGCCGATAAAGGGGAGCCAGGTAAGCAGGGCGATATAGGCGCCGAAGCGGTCGATTTTAGATTTCTGTTTTTCGAGGCTTTGTCGGGAGATATGGAGTTTTTCTATCCACTCCCACTTGCCTGAGCGACCGATGCCGTAGGATGTAAGGCTGCCGAGCCAATTTCCTAAGGTGGCGACGATAAGTACCTGGGCAGGGCTATGCAGACCCGCCAAGAGCATACCTACAAATAGTACATCGGCACTAAAGGGGACCACTGTGGCGGCAAGAAAGGAGCCGAGAAAGAGTCCCCACAGACCATATTGGGCAAGCAACTCCATTTAGCGCATGGAGTTCATTCGTATAGATGCCTTCACAAGCGCCAAAGCGCGAATTTTACCCACAGGAACATCCTTATCAGCGTGGTGCGGGTTCTGACTAACAAGGCGCACATAACCCTCGATATCGGACTTTTGGAGATACTTGACAGTGATATACTCCTCGCCATTCATATCTATCGAGAGCAGATACATATCTCCCCAAAATACATCATCAAGGCTTGTAAGCTGCTTATAAAGAACTATATCGCCACTCTTAAGCAGCGGATACATAGAGTCGCCAACAACATAAATAGCCCCGTCACACTTAGGCAGATTGGGAATATGGATAAAGTTTACCGGCTCAATGGTGCGCTTCTCCGAAAAGAGCGGCACCAAACCCGCTGTACCCTCAATCGAATAGAGAGGAACAGACTGCATAGGCAGCGAACTGTCCGTTTTAAGGTTAAATGCCTTGACTAACGCAGGGTCAGCATTGAACATCTCGCCCTGCTGAGTCTCCAACCACTCCGGAGAGATATTAAATTCTTGAATAAGAATGTTTTTGTTTCTGTTTGAGAGGTTTGCCTTACCCGTCTCAACCATCGAGAGAGCCGTTTTACCCACTCCTAAGCGCTGCGCCAACTGCTCCTGAGTCATACCCAAAGCGGTGCGTATAAGTTTTAATCTATGTCCCATAGAAAAATTATTGGAAAATATTATACAAATTTTGGACTATAAAAGTACAATTTTCAATTTTTGGTTGTATCTTTGCAACAAAGATAAAAGATTTATCGCGGAAAACCAAATTTTATGCAAACTTTTTAATTTATTTTGAATTTATGACCAAAGTATGGAAGATTAGAGATTGTACTTACCGCGACTTTGCGGAGCAGGTTGTTCAGCGGGCGGGCTGGAGGCACTATGTGTCGGGAGTGTTTTACAGCCACGAGGCTGAGTGCAGCCACAGATTGGAGTTGAGTTTGGTATTGTATCGTGACCCTATGGATGCGACGGTGGTAGATATTGTTGCGGTGTGGTGGGACTGCACAACGGAGAGAGAGGCGCCGAATGGGGAGATAACGACAGAGCCGAATGATTTTGATATTAACCGACTTTATGAAGTGATGATATGACGGGATGGATAAAACTAAGACGAGATATTACAAATTGGCGGTGGTATAGTGAGCCATATACTGCACATCTGTTTATACATCTAATGATAACCGCCAACACAACGACCAAAGAGTGGCAGAGGCACACCATCAAAAGGGGGCAATGCCTTACATCTATAAGCAATATATCTCACGCTACAGGTTTAAGTGAAAAGCAGATAAGGACGCGATTAGAGAAGTTATGCGAAACGGGCGAAATAACAGTACAAAGGCGAAGTAATTTTTCATTGATAACTATCTGTAATTACGACGATTACCAGGACGAAACAGGCAATGAAGAGCAAACAAAGGGCGAACCTTGGGCGAACCCTGGGCGAACCTTGGGCAAACCCAGGGCGAACCCTGGGCAAACCTTGGGCGAACCTTGGGCAACAACTAAGAATAATAAGAATAAAGAGAATAAAAAGAATAAAGATAATAAAGTTATAAAACCTAAAAACAGAGATTTTTATGGAACAAATACTTTCAACCCTGATGCAACAATCGGCACAGAGGACGACCGTTTCTCCACAATATAAGTTGCCGATATCCGTCAATAGGTGTGCAGAGATATTAACTCGATGTTACAGCGACATTGTTACTGCACGCGGCGCAACGAGTTTTGAGAACGACTACAGCAGTCGATATATCGCAAGTATGGCTCGTTGGCTAAGCTACGAAGTGACAACCACACGCCGAGGTCTATTTCTCTATGGCGGAACAGGTTGCGGCAAGAGCACCTTAGTACAAGCTTCAAAGATTATGGTGGACTACCTTAAGGAGGCGAACTACAAATACCTGCTATCAAACCGTTGGAGGTTATCTAAAGCCGAGCAGGCACAATATGACCGCTGGAGAGGCGTTTTCGATATCACCGAATTTTCGGCAATAGATATCGTAACCGACGAAGAGAACTACTCCCGTGCCCTACACGCTCCGGTGCTCTTTATTGACGACTTTGGCGTAGAGCAGGTGGCGATAAAGGAGTTTGGCACGCAGCGAACACCGATAATAGACCTTATCTATGCCCGCTATCGCTCACTAAAGCCGACAATATTTACATCAAACCTCTCCTGCTCTCTTATAGTCTCCCGCTACGGAGAGAGGGTCTACGATAGACTTGTGGAGTGGTGCGATTTCCTAAGTTACTCGGACAAAAATTTCCGAAAGAGGGTTTAGCCGCTCTGCTCCGAGGCACAAAATAGAGAGAACTTTTTGTGGTATCATTGTGACTTTTTGCGGTATTATCGCAACGAAGCACAGCCAAAAAAACACTAAACAACACAGATTTCAAGTAATTTTATGACATTTACAGATTTTGCTAATGCAGTGGCTCCATATTTAGAGTTAGAGCCTTTTCACAAGAGCTACTATAGACTCTTGGAGGCGTTTGCCTTAGGCAAGGTGCGCAAGTTGATTATAACGATGCCGCCGCAACATGGCAAGAGCGTTGGGGCAAGCACCCTGCTACCCGCCTTTCTTTTGGGACTCAACCCCGACCTAAAGGTTGCCATAGCCTCATATTCAGCCTCTTTGGCATCGAAATTTAACCGCCGCGTGCAACGACTGATAGAGAGCCGCGAGTATGCCGACATCTTTCCCGAAACAACAATAAAGGGAAATGGGCGCAACAGCACCTACATACGCACCTCCGACGAGGTAGAGATTGTCGGACATCAAGGCAGCCTTATATCCGTAGGTCGTGAGGGCAGTCTTACAGGCAACCGCGTGGACTGCTTTATACTCGATGACCTCTACAAGGATGCTATGGAGGCGAACTCCCCCTTAGTGCGTGAAAACTGCCGCGAGTGGTACTCTTCGGTGGTACGCACCCGTATGCACAACAATTCACAGGAGATTATGGTCTTTACACGCTGGCACGAAGATGACCTTATAGGCACTATACGCAGCTGCGAAAAGGTTATAGACCTTACAGAATGGAGCCAATTGGAGCATATAGATAACGACTGCTGGGTGGCACTTAACTTCGAGGCTGTAAAGTGCTCGCCACCATCCGAAATAGACCCACGACAGCAGGGAGAGGTACTCTGGAGCTCTCGCCATAGCGCCGAGCTGCTTGCCTCAAAACGCCGATTAGACCCCGTACGATTTGAGTGTCTCTATCAAGGAAACCCGACAACAGCCGAAGGTCTACTCTATGGCGACAACTTTACCACCTACTCCCATCTGCCGGACAATATCATCCGCTACGGCAACTACACCGATACTGCCGATATGGGCGAGGACTACCTCTGCTCCGTCTGCTACGCCGTAGACAGCAGCGGAACAATATATATTACCGATGTGGTCTATACCCCTGAACCTATGGAGGTTACCGAAAAACTCGTCGCCTCAATGCTCAACAGCTCCCACAGCCGCTTTGCCGCCGTAGAGAGCAACAACGGAGGGCGCGGCTTTGCTCGCGTATTACAGCAACTATGCCCTACCGTGCGCATCGAGTGGTTTCACCAATCGGACAACAAAGAGGCACGAATACTAAGCAACTCAACCACCGTGCTCCATACCTTGCGTATGCCCGAAGATTGGCGACAGCGCTGGAATAGTTTCTATAACCATTTGACCACATACCGCCGCCTCTATAACTCTAACCGCTGGCACGATGCCGCCGATGTGCTTACAGGCATTGTAGAACGCGAAGTATGCCGAAGAGTGGTTAAGACCCGGTTTTTGATGTAGGGGGGGGTTGTCGCTGCGCTCCGAGGTGCGAGGATGTAGCGGAGTGCAAGCTACGCAGAAATTTATATCAATGATTAGTGGCAGCAAGGAGGGTTCGTGGTTAAAAAAGTGTTATTCGTTGAAAAATTTGTAAAAAAAGATATTTTTAGAGTTCTTAACCAACAAAAATGGTTATCTTTGCGCGTTTTTTGGCGTGCTTTGCAGCCGAAAGTAATTGATATTGAGAATATTTAAGATACACTAATAAAAAAACTAACAATTTTAAGACGATGACAATTAAGGAAATTTATCAGCAGCCGACCATCGAGATTGAGGTTATGGCGTGTGAGCAGGGGTACTCCCTGAGCAGTGATTTTACTGTGCCGGATGGTGGCAACAATGGTGGCGATGATTATTGGGCTGATTAAAAACGAGGAGAACTATGAAGAAGATTTTTACTTACATTTGCATACTGTTGGCAGCTGCGGGTTGCTCGACAGAGTTGGGTCAGGATATTGTTACAACATATACCACAACATTGGAGGTTTCTGCAACAAATGACACCCGTGTTTTTGACCAGGACCTTAAGTGGAGCTGGGTTGAAGGCGACCAGATGGTGGGCTTGCAGGCTGCGGGCGATATGACGCCGAACACCCTCACGCTCAACCAGAACGGCAAGTTCTTCTGCGAGGAGTTTGTCTATGCCACACAGGAGGCTGCGGACTTTATGTTCATATACCCTGCTGCTGCATACAAGGAGGGTCAAATATGCCCTGTGCAGAACGGTTTGTGGACCCCGATTTTAACGGCGGCAGTACCTCAGACTACTGTTTCGCAAATCTCGGCTGTAGAGTTACAGCACCTTACAGCGGCTATGGAGGTTCGCGTATGGGAGAGTGACAAGGCTACGCGCAAAAATATCGTCTCAGCAACGCTGACCTGCTCGGAGGATATCCTCTTTGGTTTTGGCTCTCAGGCTGCGGTTTCGGCTCTTGATACCGACACTTTCTGGTTCAATATTGCACCTCCAAGCGCTGAGGCAACCTTTACTCTGACCCTTACAGACACTAAGGGCGAGGAGCACTCCGTAAATATCTCTGGCAGAACTTTTGTTGCCGGCAGCAGAACTATCGTAAATGTCGCCTGGAAGGAGACTGTTAAACCAACTGCTTCATTTACAGCATATTCGTCTTACAACAACAAGGACAACTCATTAAACGGAAATACTATCTACATCAAGGATGTTGTTCTCAACGACTCTACCACTGCAACCCTTGAGCTCTACCTCAATGGCACTAAGCACACCAATCTTACTGCCGGTGGTACTGCAACAGTTTCAAACTTGCCTATCGGAGCTTATAGCGTAACTGTAAAGTTGACCGATGGCAGTTATACCTGGACTTCCGAGGCTACAACAGTATATGTTACCGGTGTACCTTGCGAGGCTAACTTCCTAAATAGCAGCTATGATGGTTGGACATTCTCTGGTGGCATTTCGTTTACAACACAAAGTTCATATACCGTAGCTAAGGTCACTAATAATGGTGCAGTAATCTCTCCTGAGTTTGGCAAAAATGTATCATTCGGAATTACTGTTAATGTTGCCGCACAGTCTCAAAATGTTGATTTCAGCCTCTTCGGTTCCGTAATGGATAAAAAAAGTTATGGCAACATATACATGACGGCTGGAACTAAATCATCAACCGGTTCTACATCAAGTATATACATACTATCGACATATAACTCAAGTGGCAATCCTCAGAGTAAGTGTATGGATTACATTACAGCTGTAAGTGGCGTTACCGTAAGTCCTTCAAACCCTTGTTTGGTTTGCTACAGAGAACGACATCTATACAACGGTTACATCTATAAGATTAAGGTTGAGTATACAAAATAGTATTTCATCCATATCCGCAAAGAGTCTATCTAACAAGTTTGGGTAGGCTCTTTTTGTGTCCGAAGTTGCCAGGGGGGGGTGGTTTGATATACTGACAGAGAGGTAGTTATTGCTATAAATAATAAAATTTACTATCTTTGCGCCCGTATGTTTATACGAGGAGTTAGATATGCTTTTTTGGCGGCTGCAATAGCTGCTACTTTTGTCGCGCGCGCGGGTGCGGAGAGTACAAAAGTGGCACGCACAGCTCTGTTGGAGCGGGATACTACGGTAACGGTAGACCCTGTGGCGGTAACGGCGATAAAGCAGGGGGCTAAGTTAGAGAGCAGCGCTGTGACGGCGACAATAATAGCCTCGGAGCAGATTGAGCGCAAAGGTATAGGCGGAGTAAAGGATATCGCCACCATAGCGCCCAACTTTTTTATGCCCGACTATGGCTCGCGTATGACCTCGTCGATATATGTTCGAGGGCTCGGCACGCGCATAGACCAGCCGGTGGTTGGTATGACGGTAGACAATGTACCTATAGCCGACAAGAACCTCTACGACACAACACTGCCCGACATTGAACGCATAGAGGTGTTACGCGGCGCACAATCGACCCTATATGGCAGAAACACAATGTGTGGTGTGGTAAACATATACACCCTCTCGCCGCTGCGATATCAGGGCATAAAGGTGCGGGCAGATTACGGCTCGCGCAACAGTTTCCGCATAGGCAGCTCGGCATATTTCAAGCACAAGGAGGGTTTAGGCTCCTCCATATCGTTGCAATACAGCCACGATGACGGCTACTTCCGAAACAGCTACGACGGCGCACTTATAGACCGTCAGAATGGTGCCGACCTACGCACAAAGTTTCAATACCGCAAGCGTTTTTTGAGCATCGACAACACCTTAGCGCTGACAATGACCTATCAGGGCGGTTATCCCTACGGCTATTTGGGTGCGGTGGAGAGCGATAAAGAGCAGCACAAAGAGCTGATAGGTAAGATTTGCTACAACAGCCCCTCATCATATCGTCGCTGGGGCTTAACTGAGGGTCTTACGGCGCGTCACGATTGGGAGAAGATTACGCTGACAAGCATTACGGCGTATCAGTATCTTGATGACCGTATGGTTATGGACCAAGATTATCTACCCCAGAGCATCTTTACCCTACAGCAGGCAAAGCAGCAGCACGACATATCGGAGGATATAGTTATCCGCAAGCGCCAGCCCTCGAAGTACAGCTGGTTAGTGGGGGCGTTTATATTTCATAAGCACCAAAAGATGCAGGCGCCGGTGGAGTTCTTGAGAGATGGCATAGAGGAGCTGATACTGAAGAATATAAACCAACACAGCGGCTACCCAGGCATATACCGCTGGGGCAAGATGGACGGCACGCTGGGAGATAGTCTGCTTTTAGGCAGCGACTTTGTCACCTCAACAACAGGCTTTGCGCTCTATCACGAGTCCTCGCTCAACCTCAACCGCTGGAAGTTGACTTTAGGCTTAAGGGTCGATAGCGAGATTGTATCTATGCGCTACCACAACTTTACTGACAGCTACTACACCGCCTTTCCTAACGACAGCAGCAAGGCGCCTCAAGAGGTTGCCTTACTTATCAGCGACCGCGACAGGCTACAAAAGAGCTACATAGAGCTGCTGCCGAAGTTTACAGCCACATATCAGCTGAGCCCTCTAAACACCCTCTACCTCGCGGCATCAAAGGGTTACAAGGCGGGCGGCTTCAATACACAGATGTTCTCCGAGGTGTTACAGCGCCGAATAAAGAACTATATGGGGCTATATCAGCAGTTAGATGTTATGGATATCATAACCTACGACCCTGAGCAGAGCTACAATTTTGAGTTGGGCGGACATTTTTCGACCTCCGACAGACGAATAAGGGGCGATATTGCGTTATTTTGGATAGAGTGCCGTAATCAGCAGCTTACCGTCTTTCCTGAGGGGCAGACCACCGGTCGTATGATGACCAATGCCGGCAAAACCCGCAGCTTTGGCGTGGAGGCGAGTCTGAGTATGCGCATAGCCAAAAACCTCTACTTCAGTGGCGCATATGGCTACACCAATGCCCGCTTTAGAGAGTTTATAGATGGCAAGAACAACTACGCCGGCAAGCGTATACCCTATGCTCCGGAGAGTACCCTCTCGGCAGAGCTCAACTACGGCATAGATATAGACCGAGCATTGCTGAGCCGCATAACACTCACAGTGGGCACTTATGGCGCCGGTCGTATATATTGGGAGGAGAGCAACAGCGTAAGTCAGCCCTTCTACGCCACACTCAACGGCTCAGTGCGTTTTGAGAATAGCTACTACAGCCTCGATATATGGGTCAAAAACGCCACCAACACCCGCTATGGCGTATTTTACTTCGAGAGTATGGCAAATCGCTTTGTGCAGCAGGCACGAGGCACTATGGCGGGGATAAGAGTGACAATAAATTTTAACAAACAAAATAAAAAAGTATGAAAAAATTAATCTTTATGGCTTTGGTGCCACTGATGTTCTCAGCCTGCTCAGACTCTTTTGAGAACAACAGCACCTGGTCTAAATCTATTGACGGCGATATGGTTACCGTCAACACCAACAGCGGCGAGGAGTATACCGACAACGCCACGGTGACTATCGAGTCGACCGACATTACCAAACCCTACCTCAACTTCCTTATCGAGGGTGTGAAGTTTGTGCCAATGATGCCCGATGTTACATTTTTGGTATCCAATGTGGCGTGGAAACTCTATGCCTCGGATGACAAGAATGACCCTCTCTACAATGCGTGGATAGTAAACGAAAAGAGCGTTATTCCAACCGTTGGCGGCGTGGAGCGCGAGGAGTATACTATGCACAACTTTGTCGGAACAGTATCGGACAACGGTGTTACTCTTGAGTTCAATGTAAACTTTGGCGGCGTAGTATATCACGCAACATTTGGTAAAAATGATGCCCTACAGACCTGGGAGGCACAATATAGCTGCTCTGCTACAGTATATATGGGCAGCGATACTGCCAACGCCACTACAGACGACTTGACTATCACATTCTTCCAGGCAAACCTCTCTAAGCAGGTGGCAACAATAACATTTAAGGACTTCCGCTTTGTGCCACAGATGCCTGAGATTACCTTTACCCTCAACAATGTGCCATTCTCATTCTCCGATGACGGAACTATGCGTATGTTCAATGTGGCATCTCTTGTCCCTGAGGTTAACGGAGAGCCTTATGAGCAGTATACAATGACCAACTTTAAGGGTGCGGCAGCCAGAAACTCGCTGATGCTCGACTTTGACCTTAGCTCTATGCAGGCGCATACTTCGATTTCGGGATATTAGTAACAATACAGCGCGACGACAAAACAGCCTAAAAATATATTTGATATGAGAACTGAGTACAAAGAATATGTAGATGCTCTTATAGAGCTTGCCATAGCTGAAGATTTGGGCGATGGCGACCATACATCACTCTGTTGCATACCTGCCACTGAGCGTGGACGAATGAAGCTACTCTGCAAACAGGAGGGTATTATTGCGGGTATAGAGATTGCCCAGCTGATACTTCAGCGCCTTGACCCTGAGGTTAAGGTTGAGTTGCTGCTCAAAGATGGCGACCGAGTAAAGGTTGGCGATATTGCTTTCTATGTTGAGGGACGCCTACAGTCACTATTGCAGGCAGAGCGCATCTTGCTTAATATTATGCAGCGTATGAGTGGCGTAGCTACCCAGACAGCTGTCTATGCCGACCGTATTGCCGACCTCCACACTAAGGTGTTGGATACCCGCAAAACCACACCCGGTATGCGCGTATTGGACAAGATGGCGGTAAAAATCGGTGGTGGCGAGAACCACCGCATAGGTCTGTTTGATATGATTTTGCTCAAGGACAACCATATAGACTTTGCCGGAGGTGTGCGCAAGGCGGTATTGGGCGCTAAAGAGTATTTGGCGGCTAAGGGCAAGAATATCCCTATTGAGTGTGAGGTGCGCAGCCTTGAGGATATTGACGAGGTATTTGCCGCCGGAGGTGTTGACCGCATAATGTTTGACAACTTCTCAGTAGAGCTCACTGCTGAAGCGGTACGCAAGGTGGCAGGTCGTTGCCAGACAGAGTCCAGCGGCGGCATAACCCTTGATACTCTGCGCGACTATGCTCAGACAGGTGTTGATTTTATCTCTGTGGGCGCACTGACACACCAAATAAAGTCGCTCGATATGTCCCTGAAGGCTTGTGAGTAATATATTTAGAACATACCCAATAATCACTCTGTGGCGCGTGGTGCTACTCTACATAGTGCTGATGCTTTGCAGAGTGGTTTTTGTGCTCTACAACACCCAGATTTTGGGCGTTATAGATGTTAGCGAGTTGCCAAAACTCATATACGGCGGCTTGCGTTTTGACACCATATCCATAGCTTATGCCTTTGGGGTATGGTTGGTATTTTCATTACTTCCTCTGCACATTCGCCACAAGAGGTGGTACATAAACAGCCTCTATTGGTACTATGTGGTTATAGGAGCTATCTGCGTGGCTATAAACCTTGCCGATGTAATCTACTTCCGCTATACCGAGAAGCGTTTTACGGCTGAGGAGATATTTTTTGCCGACAACTCCAACTCTCTACCTCTGATGTTTAAGTTCGCCTCCGAGAACCTCCACATTGTGGCAGCCGGAGTGGCTCTGATAGCTCTCTTGGCGTATGGTTATCGCCGCCGCATAGAGCCTAGCGCGGTACTGAGTCGCTGGAGCTACTACGCCGCAAGTACCCTTATTCTCTGTGGCGCTGTGGTGGGTGCTTTGGCAGGTATTCGCGGAGGTTTAAGCCGTATGGCGCGTCCGACAGCTATACCCTACTCGCTGAAATTTGCCACAACAAGCCAAAAGGCGAACATAGTTCTCTCGAACCCCTTCTGTATATTGCGCACTGCGGGCAACACCAAAGTTGTCGCGCCCAAATACTTCTCAGCAGAGGAGTTAGCGCAGATTTACACCCCTTATCACTACCCTACGACTGAGGGCGAGTTTAAGCCTATGAATGTGGTTATATTCGTCACCGAGAGCATCAGCGCCGAGAATTCGGCATACCTCTGTCCCGAAATATATGCTGACGAGGAGCAGAAGGGCTACACCCCATTCTTAGACTCACTGATGCAGCAGGGATACACCTTCAAGCGTATGTACGCCAATGGCAAGCGCTCTATACAGGCACTACCGAGCGTATGGGGTTCCATACCCTCACTTGTAGAGCCGTTTGTACTTATGCCTCAATCTGTTGCGCCGAGCCGTCCACTCCCTAAGTTGCTTGCCGAAAGGGGCTACTCGACAGCCTTCTTCTGTGGTTCAGAGCGTGGAAGTATGGGTTTTGATGCCTATGCCCTCTCTGCGGGTTTTGAGCGTTGCTTTAGCAAGGAGGACTATGAGAAGCTCTACGGCAGAGGCGACTTTGACGGCTATTGGGGTATTTGGGACGATAAGTTCCTCGGATATATGGGTCAAACGATATCCACTATGCCGGAGCCATTTTTGGCATCTGTCTTTACCATCTCCTCGCACCACCCCTTTGTATTGCCTGAGCAGTGGAAGGAGCGACTACCAAAGGGTAAGAACCTCATTCAGCCTTGCGCGGCATATCTCGATGCCTCTATAGAGCAATTTTTTGCCCAAAACCGCGATAAGGAGTGGTTCTCTCGCACAATTTTTGTCTTTGTAGCCGACCATGTATCGTGTGAGCACTACGCTGAGCAGACAACCGTCTCGCCGGGCGATTTTCATATCCTCGGACTACTCTATACCCCAAATGGTTTAGTGCAGGGCAGTTGTCAGGAACCGGTGTCGCAGATAGATATTATGCCAACACTATTGGGCATCTTGGGCTATGACGAGCCCTATTTTGCCTATGGCAGGGATGTTCTCAACACCGAGAAAGGGGGGGGGATAACGATAGTCTACGACAATGGTCAGTATAAGGCATTTACTGCCGATATGGTTCATATCTTCAGCGATGGCGCTGTGCAACAGGTATACCGCATATCGGACTACGCCAAAGCCGAGAACCTTATTGCCACAGAGTACGACCGCGATATTGAGCAGCTGATAAAAGCCTACATTCAGCAATATTATGAACACGCCGAGCGTAAAAGCTACATTGTCCCCGCTGCATTTTAAGCAGGTAACACTCGCCGACAGAGCCCTCTTCGAGCGCTTTGTCTACCCCTCACAGTGCCGCAACTGCGATATGAGTTTTGCCAACATCTTCTGCTGGCAGGGGAGCTACAACAGCCAAAT
>JAZNTY010000112.1:0-5711 GCA_045592005.1 Alistipes sp.
GCCGAGGCGAACAACTGAACACTCAAAGGTCTTTGCGCCCTGCATAATAAGGATATCAGACTGCTGAGCTCCGGTTGCCATGATGCGGTAGTCCGAACCCGGAATAAGCAACATGGAAGCCTCTGGCTGAACATTAGTAACCAAAGCTGAACCTGAACCACCATTGTCTGCTCCTCCGGAGTTGCCACAAGCGACAACTCCAAGAAGAACAACAACTGATAGAGTTAGTTTCACTAATATACTTCTGAATTTTTTCATCTTTGACTTACTTGAAAAAATCATCTAAATTGCTTCAACAATCAACTTATACAGCAGCCTGCTTTACAGCGACTACGATGTTGTTGTTACCGTTTGTATTCTGATATACAGTGATAGTGCCCTGACGGTCTGCACCGGTAGTATTAGGCTCTACAGAGATATCGAACTTACCCTTAGTGACATTTGAAATCTTAATCCACTCAACTGGATCGCCAAACTCGTCATCATCAACGCGTGCGCTCCAAGCAACATTTGCATCAAGTGGTACAGACTTCAATATTGGCTGTCCAGCATTTTCGCCATCAGCATATACACCTGAAGCGGTAAAGGTCTGAACCTGAAGGAATGGCTGGATATAAAGCTGTGTGATGGCTGCTTTATCCTGCTCAACCTCAATAGTCTTGATAATCTGACCGTGAGAAACAATGTTTATCTTAGCGTAGCGGGTATCGCCCTGACGAGAGTTTGCTTGGAAGTTAACAGTAAAGCGACCGTCGTAGTTACCCTCACTTGGCCAGCTTGTAATCCACTTAAGCTCAGGGTCGTAGCACTCAGAGTAGTCAGGTACAATCTGCCACTCGTCAGCGTTAGTATACATATCATAGGTAATAGATACTGCATAGGTCTCGCCGATATAACCATCTGTGGTTACCAGCAGACGAGTATCAGTAGTACCTGTACCGCCGAACTTTACATAAATCTCGCCGGCATCTCCTTCGCAAACATAAGGGGCTTCCTCCTTACAACCAGCGAAAGCTGCAACACAGAGTGCGAGAGTCATCAAATATTTGAAAGTCTTTTTCATAGTTGTTTCGCGTATTAAAATTAACGAATCTCCTTTGCAAGACCTGCCTCACTCCACCATACAGGGGTCAACATATTGTCGGCACCATCGTAGTATGTATTACGGAGAGTCTCAACAACTGCTGCATAGTTGTCAGGGTTGGTTGTCTTGGTTGTTGTAGGGTACTCAAGTCTCAGCGGCAGAACACCATTGTTAAGTGTACCTGTTCCAATATTGAGCTTAGGATAACCTGTACGACGGTAGTCGTTCCAAGCCTCGGTCATAACACGGAAGTTAGCAATATACTTCTGCTCCATGATACACTCCAAACCGTTCTTGATATTGAATGGTACAGATGTTGTGATGAACTCCTCGATAGATGCGTCATCCATAACAGGCTGCATCATAACCTTGTTATAGTCATCATAAGTCTCAACCAAAGCAGCGAAGTTACGATAGTTGTTCTTAATGTTACGACCTGTCTGACCGAAGTAATCGGTGTAGAGGTAACGCCAGAACTCGATAGATGCGCGAACACCCTTGTTGTACCACTCTGTTACGCGAGCCTCACCACCTGCGATAGCTGCCCAATGGTCATCATCATCACGAAGATAAGCCTCTGCAAGGATAAAGCAGACCTCGTCGTAGTTCATGAACGATACAGGAAGCTTGTAGCTGATGAAAATCTCATAGTTCATAATTGGATAACCAGCAGTAGTGGTATCGTCACCAGGCATACCTGACTGAACGCCCATCCATGCGATAGATTGTGACCAAGGAATAAACCAAATCCACTTACGAGGGTCATCCTTACCGTTAAGTTGAGCGATAAAGAACTCAGCACCACGGTGACCAGAGAGTGTTGACTGCTGATAGCCGCCCCAAGTATTCTGGTGAGGAGCCTCTCCTGAGAAGTAAACAATAGCGTTGTCATCATAAGACTCCATAATTGGATACTTTGCAGGGTTGTCAATAATCTTCTTAATCCACTGAGCTACAGACTCGCCGAGCATAATCTCCATATCTGTTGAGCGGTTAGACAGACGCATAAGGATACGAAGTTGGAGAGAGTTGGTAAACTTCTGCCACTTCTTAGTATCGCCCTGATAGAGCTTATCCTTAGAGGTGTTGCTCAACTGAATAGATGTGTTGTAAAGGCTGTTAGCAAGGTCAAGGTCCTTGATAAGCTGAGTATAAATCTCCTTTGGAGAGTCAAACTTTGGCTTGTTGATGTTCTGATCACGGAGCAAGAATGCCTCAGAGAAAGGAACATAACCGAAGATTGCTGTGAGCTGATCCATCCAGAATGCACGAAGAGTCAAAGCTACTGCCTGATAGTTCTCGTCGCCAATCTTTACAGCCAAATCATACATATGGTCTGCATTTGCAGCCCATCTTGCAGGGTTATTCCAGCAGTTAGATACATAAGAAGGAGCAATATAGTAGCGGTGAATAACATTTGATGTAGAACCTCCAGCACAAGTGTACTGCATAAGTTCAGCAAATGTATCATAGAAACGCTGCTGATAGTTTAGAGCTCCATTGCAGATAATCTCATCCATCAAGTCGGATGGCTGAGCAATACCTACCTCAATCTGGTTTGGTGACACATTATACTCCTCCAGAGTGCGGCACTGACTGAAGGTAAGAAGCACCAATAGAACTGATAAATATTTCAATGTTTTCATATTCTATACCTATATTTATTATTAGAAGCCCAATTTGATAGTGAAACCATAGGTACGAGTCATAGGATAAGCACCTGTCTCAATACCGCGGCTGATTGATGCACTGTTGAAGGTTGCAGCCTCTGGGTCATACTGTGGGAAGTTGTCGATTGAGAAAACATTGGTTGCAAATACACCTACTGAGAGGCTCTTAAGCCAACCTATCTTCTGAAGCGCCTTCTTACCAAGAGAGTAGTCAAGGTTAATCTGCTTAAGCTTCAAGAATGAAGTATCGTATGTGTTAGTCTCTGCATTCTTACGGTTGTAGTAGTAGTCCTGATAGTAAAGAGCAGCCGACTGAGTGATAGTGGTGTTCTTTGTATAGGTACCGTCTGCACGAAGGTTAACACCCTCATGAACAAGACCATCATAACGACCATAGAGGGTATCCTTAGTCTTACCTGATGAAGCAAGAATTGCGTGAGTCAATGAGTAGCAGTTACCGCCATACTGGTAAGTGAAGTTCATACCCAGACGCAGGTTCTTATAACGGAATGTAGTGCTGAAACCACCCTTCCAATCTGGGTAAATTGAACCCAAATCGATAAGGTTCTGAGAATCAAGCTGTGGATAACCATTACCGTCAACGATAACCTGACCTGCACAGCTAACAGACTCGCCTGTAGTTGGGTCTACATAGAACGCACCCTCTGGAGCACGCTGGAAACCGTAACCATATACGCGACCGAGCTCCTTGCCAGGATATGCATAGATGAAGACATTGTTACCAGAGGTAAAGCCTGTGTTGAGCTGATAGAGCTCTACGCCTGGAGCAAGCTCAACGAGTTGGTTCCAGTTACGAGACCAGTTGAAGTTGAAGTCCCAACTGAAGTGACGCTTCTGGATAAGCTTTGCACCGATAGAGAACTCAACACCGTGGTTGTTAACCTTACCTGCGTTAATAAGCTTATAGGTAGCACCGGTAATCTGGTCAGTAGGAACTGAAAGGATTTGGTTTGTAGTATTTGAGTCGTAGTAAGCAACATCAATGCTCAAACGCTTCTTGAAGAAGTGAGCCTCCAAACCAACCTCCCAAGACTCAGTATTCTCAGGCTTAAGGGTTGGGTTATTCAAAGTACCTGGAAGCACATAAGAAGATGAGTATGAAGAGTTTGTATAGTAATCAGTAATCTTATATGCGCTGGTATCGTTACCTACATTTGCCCATGAACCACGAATCTTAAGCATATCGAGCCAATTTGTATCGCGGAGACCTGGGATAGCCTGGTCGAGCAGAACAGCAGCAGAAACTGATGGATAGAAGTAAGAGTTGTTACCCTTAGCCAAAGCTGAAGACCAGTCGTTACGAGCTGTAATATCGAGGAAGTAGGTATCGTTGTAGTTGAGAGAGATCATACCATAGAGGGAGTTAATCATCTTCTCAGTAAGAGTGTAGCTAACCTTTGGACGGTCTACAGAGTTAGCAATCTGGAACACATTTGGTGTAGAGAGTTTCTCTGCTGTAAGGGTCTGGTTACGGTGATTGTAAACCATGTTGTTACCACCAAAGTTTACACCGAGGTGGAAACGGTTGAACTGCTTCTTGTAAGAGAGCAAGAAGTCGGTGTTAACCTCATAGCGGAAGATATTCTGAACACGATACCAACCCTGAGCGTAAGAAGTTGCATACTGCGGCTTACGAGAGGTACGGTAATCGTTGAACATATCCAAACCGGAACGAATCATCAGATCCAAGTCCTTAGTAATAGCGAAGTTAACCTGCATATTACCATAGATACGGTCACGGATTTGTGAGTTGAGGTAGTCGTATGCCAACCAATAAGGGTTGTTAACATTAAGCGAAGTACCGTTACAGTTAATCAGGTTGTTCAAATACTGTGACTCCTGAACTGAACGAGAATCGAGAGCCTCAAAGATACGACCGCTGCTGTACTCATCCCAGAATGAAGAGATATCTACTGAAGGGTAGTTCCACATCAGCTGGTATACAGGAGAAGCGTTGTTGTAACCTGTAGTTGGAAGGTTATCTGACTTCTTACGGTAGTAGTTAACCTTTGCACGGAAAGTCACTACCTTATTTAATTTACTATTAATAGAGAAGGCAACTGACTCCTGATTGTAACCCATGTTAGGAACAATCCAGTTGTTACGAGTATCCTGGAAGGAAGCACGAACTGAAGTACCCTTACCATTGTTACCACTTACCGAGATATTATTCTTATAGGTAAAGCCGGTCTCGTAGAAGCCCTTGTAGTAATCCTGAGCCTCGAAAGGCACCAGGGTATAGAAGCGAGTGTCAGCAGGCTCATAAATAGTGGTATTACCGTCAACTTTGTAGGTATCGATAACGATAGAACCTGGCTTATCGGTACGCTCATTACGAAGCTTATCGAAATCCAAAGAGTGGTACATATAGGCAAGACCTACACCACGCTCGTCAGTACCATAACCGAAGTCAGTACCATACTTAGGACCCCACATATTACGCGACCAAAGACGGTCAGCAATCTTAGTAGAACCCTCGTAAACGCTCCAGAATGAGAAGTACTGCTGAGGAGAGTACTGCTTACCAGCTACAGTTGCGTAGGTTGTAAGAGCAGCAGAACCAGCACCATACTCCTCCTGAAGTTCAGGCCAGTAAGAAGCCTGCTCAGCAACCATTGAGAATGAGTAGTTTACGCCGATACCCTTCTGCTTTGAACCTGACTTGGTTGTGATGATGACAGCACCGTTCTGCGCACGCGAACCGTAAAGCGCGGTAGCCGCAGGACCCTTGAGGACAGATACCGAAGCGATATCGTCAGGGTTAAGGTCACCCACACCATTACCGTAGTCGATAGGCGCGTCATCTGAGTCGTTAGCACCACCAGATGCAGTCTTCTCGTTTCCGAGAGGCACACCGTCGACAACAAACAGAGCCTCGTTGTTGTCGTGTGACAATGAGGGCTCACCACGAAGAGTTACACCAACCGAACCAGCCG
>JAZNTY010000113.1:0-15058 GCA_045592005.1 Alistipes sp.
CAATTTTGGCAGTAGCGGTAATGGCAATGGCGTTGACCGGCTGTGCAAAGGATGAGAATGTAGAGTTTAGCGACAAGGTTGTAGTGACTTACGATATTGAGTTAGAGTCTGCAGCGGGCACGCGTGCTGTATTGGATGGCAGCAATATTAACGCTATGGATTACAAGATGTATCGTATAGATACTAATGGTAATGCTGTAGCGATAGATATTTCCGGCACTGTTTCAGCGCAAACAAACGGCAGTGGCAACAAGTTTTTCCCTGTAACGCTGGAGTTTTTGAAGGGTCAGCAGTACAAGGTAACTTTCTTTGCCTATAACAGCGTACACTTTGGCGATGGACAGTGGTGCAAGTATGCTGATGCTAACGAGCAGGAGGTTGTTTTTGACTACACTAAGGAGGCTGAGGATGTATTTGCGGGTGTATTTACATTGACATCTGAGGATACAACAACTTCGCTTGGTTTAACTCGTCCATTGGCTCAGGTTAACCTCTTGATAGATGCTAACCACATTGCAAAGGCTGTAAATCTCGGCTTCAATGCTACAAATGCACAGGTTAGCTATACACTCAAAGGAATGGCAACCACTTACAATCTTTTGACTAAGGAGGTAAGCGGTGCATACAGCTCTGATAGGAGCTACAATGGCACATTTGGTACAGAGGCTAATGGTTACTACCCTATGGCATCGGCGCTTGTACTTGGAGGTCAAAATGTAGAGGGCAAGATTGTAAGCGTTACAGGCAATGGCTTTAACAATATTGCGCTTGACAAGGCTGTTCCGGCTGTACCGACAAAGGCTAACTACAAGACCAATATTCGTTTTAGCTCACTCTTGACCGGTAATGTGGCATATGAGGTTACATTGTCTCCAACTTTTGCGGGTGAGAAGAGCTATGACGAGAATGGCAATGAGATACTATAGAGAAACAAACGAATAACTAATTAACTTAATTCTAACTAAATCAATTCACACAATGAAAAAGATTTTCCGTTTTATGCTTGCGGTAGCGGTTATGTTTGGCGCAGCATCGTGTGCAAAGGAGAATATCTCCTCTGTAACACCGGTAGGTCAGGAGGTGGAAGTGACTTTTGTTGCCGACTTGGGAGGCATTGAGTCGCGTGCTATCGCCGACGGAACAACTGTGGATGAGGTGGCTTGGGCTATCTATGAGGATGGCGCTAATGCTCCATTAGCAAGTCTTCAGGGTACTCTGAAACTTCAGGGCAAGCAAGCTACACTCTCAACACGCTTGGTAACAGGTAAGACCTACGACTTGGCTTTCTTCGCTTACAAGGCTGTAGAGGCTAAGGAGGAGCTTGGTGGCACTGTTGACCCCGTACACTATGAAGTATTCTGGGCTGATAAGAAGGTTGCTATGAAACTTGACCCTAAGCCAGCAAACGATGAGGAGCGTGACTGCTTCTGGTATGTTGAGCACGACCTTAA
The DNA here is from genome assembly GCA_045592005.1 of Alistipes sp. Classification (GTDB taxonomy): domain Bacteria; phylum Bacteroidota; class Bacteroidia; order Bacteroidales; family Rikenellaceae; genus Alistipes. The sequence continues at coordinate 1,452 of JAZNTY010000113.1, forward strand.
GATTGTTGGTCCTACAAACAAGACTTTCATCTTGACTCGTCCTTTGGCTCAGCTTAACCTCGGCGTTGCTGCTGCTGATATCGAGGCTGCAAAGAGCGCAGGTTTCAGCGTTTCTGACTCTCAGATTACTGTGAACACTTACACTCAGTTTAACCTCTTTGACGGCTCTTTGAGCGAGAAGACTCCTATCGAGGTAACTTTTGACCGCGCAGATAGCCCTGTTGACTCTGCAAATGAGTTGACCGTAAAGGATGATACAACTATCTATAAGTATTTGGCTACAACTTACCTCTTGGTAAACGAGAAGGTTACAAGCAATGTAGAGGTTACATTATGGGACCAGGACGGTGGTTTAATCAACACTTTGGAGTACTCTTATGTTCCTTTCCAGCGTAACTATCGTACCAATATCTTGGGTAACTTGCTTACAAACCCTGCTCTGTTTACAATCGTTATCGACGAGCGTTTCGAGGATGATTATCTCGTTGAGCACTGGGACGGTACTATTACTCCTGTTGTTGCTGATGCTCAGGGCGACTATGTTGTAAAGAACGCTGCTGAGTTGGCTTACATCGCACAGCTTGTAAATGGTGGCAACAACCTTGAGGGTAAGGTTGTAACTTTGGCAGACAACATTGATATGAACGGTAACACTTGGGAGCCTATCGGTGGTGCTAACGGTGCTTTCGCCGGTACTTTTGATGGTGCAGGCTTTACTGTAAGCAACTTTATCGTTCGCGCTGAGGAGTATGCCGGTCTGTTTGGTAATGTATTCAAGACAGGCGAGGCTGCTGTTATCAAGAATGTAAAGGTAGACAACGCTGTTATTGAGGGTAGCCACTATGCAGGTACTATAGCTGGTTACATCTATGGTAATATTACCGGCTGTGAGGTTAGCAACGCAACTGTAACCTTGACTCCAAATCTTGTAAAGGGTGCTTACGACAATGGCGACAAGGCTGGTGCTGTTGTAGGATATGTTGGCGAAGGTCCATATTTGATTACCAACAACAAGGTTAACAATGTAATTGTTACTGCTTACCGCGATCTTGGTGGTGTAGTAGGTATGGCTCAGGGCGGTGTTACTGTCAGTGGTAACGAGGGCGCAAATGTTGCTCTTGTATGCGACCAGAAGACCAATAACTATGGCGCAAAGGATGCTAACGCAGGTGCTGTTGTAGGTCGTAAGACTGCTACAACTGTTATCGAGAATAACAATGTTGCAGCTTCTATCGAATATCTTAACGCAACTGTTGTTGTTAACGCCGATACTGTTCTTGACAAGTTTATGGATATCTCAGGTACTCAGGAGGTTGAGGGCGTACACCTCACAGGTGGCAAATTTGTCTCTGAGGTAGGTATTGCTACCACTACTGACACTACAATTTGGCTTGAGGGTGTTGAGTTTGATTGCACAACTGCTGTAGACTTGGATAGCAACAACACAACCGTTCTTCTTGACGGTTGCAAGTTCAGCACAAGCAAGAAGAGTGACAAGCTCGTTGTATCTAATGGCGGTGGTCATGTAGTATATCTGCTTAGCGACTGCTATATCAATGGCAATGTTGCTACAGTGGCTGATATTGAGGCTCTGTGCGAGAATGTTTTAGTAATGAAGATGTACTAATATAATTGCACCTTTCAACTAACTTTCAACGGCGGTATCCTTTCGGGCACCGCCTTTTATATAGCCATTCCAAAAAGGTATAGGCATAAAAAAGGATGCTTAGAGCATCCTTTAATCATATATAAAATGGTTTAGAATGGCAAATCGTCATCATCCTGCATAGGAGCTACAGTCGGCTGTGCAGCAACAGGTGTTTGCTGTGGCTGAGGATAGCTTGGAGCTGCTTGAGGCTGTGGTTGCACGGGTTGTGCAGCAGATTGAGGAGTATCTACACGACGACCGAGGAGTTTAAGCTCAGAGGCTGTAATCTCAGTGGTAAAGTGGCGTTGACCATCACTACCCTGCCAATCGCGGTAATGAATAGAACCCTCGATATATATTTGGCTGCCTTTGCGTACATATCTATCGACAACATCAGCAAGACCGCGCCAAAAGATGACATTATGCCACTCAGTCTGTTCGGTGGACTCATTGGTTTGACGATTTGTAAATCGTTCTGTTGTAGCAAGGCGTACACGCGCTGTTTTAACACCACTTTCGAGGCTTCTAACCTCTGGATCGGCTCCAACATTGCCGACAAGGATAACTTTGTTTATCATCGCTATTCAAGGTTCTGGATTAGTTCAACAAATAGTTTACTCATACGCTCTCCTGCTCTACGACCCTGCATCTGCACATCTTCATGGTCGCCCTTTTGGTCGCTAAGACCACAATTTGTGATAACCGACACGCCAAATACCGGAACGCCCATATGACGAGCGACGATGGTTTCAGGAACGGTGCTCATACCCACAGCATCGCCACCTATAGCCTTGAAATAGCGATACTCAGCTTGAGTCTCGAAAGTAGGACCTGTAGTGCCAACATAGACTCCATATTGCAGTTTGATATTTAGACGGTCTGCGATAGCTGTAGCCTTGTCGCGCACAGCCTTACTATAGCAGTCGTGCATATCAGGAAAACGGGGACCTAATTGATTATCATTAGGACCGATAAGCGGATTTGGCAAGAGGTTTATATGGTCTGTGATAATCATCAAATCGCCCACGCAGAAGGAGGTATTGATACCACCGCTGGCGTTAGAGACAAAGAGGTAGTTAATGCCTAACTTAGCAAGCACGCGCACCGGAAAAGTGACTTGCTTCATAGTATAGCCCTCATAGTAGTGGAAACGACCCTGCATAGCCACAACGCGAACAGAGCCTATGGTGCCAAAGATAAGTCTGCCGGCGTGTCCCTCAACGGTTGAAACAGGCATATTTGGAATATCGCCATAAGGGATAGAGTACTCGACATTAATATTATCGGCAAAGCCACCAAGACCGGTACCCAAAATTATAGCCACCTCCGGCTTATAGTTCGATGTAACGCTGTTGATATAACTAACAGCCTCTGATATGTGCATCATCCTTAAATCGATTTATTTCGTAATCAAGCAAATTGCGGAACGACTGCTCAACTCGCGCTGAGGTTGTCATTGGAAATGGCACAAACTCCATACCAACGGTTTCATAGAACATACTCATAGAGATGTTCTCCGGAATATCGGAGAGTGTGCAAAGTTTTACAGCATCCTTCTCCGTAGTGAGGATAAAGGCATTCGGGAACTCCTTCATAGCGGCAGTTAGAGTATCAATATCTTTGTAGCTATAGTTATGATGGTCATCAAAACCGATAGTCTTAACAACATTGTAACGCATTGAAAGCCCATTAAAGAATGAGTCGTTATTACCGATGCCCGCCATAGCGATAACTTTGCTACGCGCCGGAAGAATTACTGTAGAGCCACCCATAACGGTGCGAGTATCAACCATCTGCGGACGGGTAAAGAAGGTAGACTGCGAAGGTTTCTTCTTCAAACCGGCAATCATAAAGTCCATATCTAACGATATAAGGTTGTTCGGACACTTGGTAAAGACAAAGATATTGGCACGATCAAGCGAGTCCATACTATCGCGCAACTGACCTAACGGAATAAAGTTATCCTTATCCACAGGACGAGTATAGTCAATCATAACTATGTTCAAATATGGTTTTACATGGCGATGCTGGAAACCGTCATCCATAATAACCATATTCACATCCGGAAACTCCTTCATCAGGCGCTCAATACCCTGCACACGACGCTCGCAGACAACAACCGGAATATTCGGAAACTTACGCTTGAGCTGTAGAGGTTCATCACCAACCTGAGACGCGGTGTCAAAAAGAGTAACTACTCGATAGCCACGCGTTTTACGACCATAGCCGCGAGAGATAATAGCTACAGAGCGACTCTCCATAAAGTGAGAAGTAACAAACTCAACCATAGGGGTTTTACCTGTGCCACCAGCAGTAATATTACCAACACAAATGACAGGGATGTCGAACTCAACACCCTCGATTATATCCTTATCAAATACCATATTGCGCACGCGAATGACAAATCCGTACAGAAGCGCCGCAATCTTTTGCAAGAATAAAAACATAGTTACCAAATCTTTCAATTCTCAAAAATAGTTATTTTTTTTGAGACAGCCAACTACATCTATGTTTTTTAATAAAAAAACACTATTCTTGACAAATGTTCCGCAATTTTTACTATCTTTGCGAATTATGAGACGATTTTTTTATTACACAATACTATCAGTTTTTACCCTCTGCACTACCATAGGTTGCAATGGCACAGAGGGGTCCACAGAGAGCGAAAAACCTCGTTTGATTATTTATGGAATAGATGCTGAGGGGTATGATATTGAGAATTTTGAGGTAGTAAAGGGTGACACTTGGGGCAAAATTCTCGATAGTCGCGGCATCACAACCCAGAAGGTCAGCAAACTCGACCAGCTGACAAAGGATATCTGTCCACTAAAGACTATCCGTATTGGTCACAAATATACCACCTTCTCAAAGCGCGACACCGTTGATACAGCATTGATGCATTTGGATTACTTGGTCTACGAAAAGAATATTGTGGACTATGTGGTCTTTTCATTCGTGGGCGACTCTGTATCTGTACGCCAGGACTCTAAACCGGTAACACTCCGTCGCACAAAGAGCAAAGGCATTATCGAGAGCTCTCTATGGGGTGCTATTATGCAGGAGAATTTACCGTACGCTTTAGCTGCCGAGATGGAGGATATATACCAATGGACAGTGGACTTCTTCGGCATACAACAGGGCGATAGCTTTACTGTAATTTATGACGAGAAGTTTGTCGACACTCTATCTGTAGGTATTGGCAGAGTATGGGGTGCAAAGTTCAACCACTTAGGCAAGGATATTTACGCCATACCTTTCCCACAGGGCGGCAAAGTGCAATATTGGGAGGCTGACGGTGGCTCACTTCGCAAGCAGCTGCTAAAGGCTCCGCTCAAATTTACCCGCATATCCTCTAAGTTTTCATATGCGCGCTTTCATCCTGTACTCAAGAAATATCGCCCGCATACAGGCGTAGATTATGCCGCACCTGCCGGTACTCCTGTGCGCGCTGTGGCGGATGGAACGGTAACATACAAAGGCTACAAGGGGGCTGGTGGTCACACGGTCTATATCAAACACCCTGGTAAGCTTCAGTCGGGTTATCTCCACCTTAAGGGTTATGCAAAGGGCATTGCTGTTGGTAAACGCGTTTCGCAAGGGCAGGTTATTGGCTATGTTGGTAGCACAGGTCGTTCAACCGGTCCTCACTTAGACTTCCGTCTATGGAAAGATGGCAAGCCGATAAACCCTCTTAAAGTTCCACAAAAGCCGTCAGAACCTATTAAGGAGGAGAACCGCGAGAAGTTCGAGTGGGTTAAAGAGCGTATAATTGCAGAGTTGGAGGGCGAAGTTCCAGACTCTATGAAAATTACTGTAATTGACTCTGTAGTAATAAAATAGAGATATGGAGTTAGATAAGAGGATAATAGATTTTATAGCGCGCCACCATGTGCTTACTCTGGCAACAGCTACTGCCGACGGTGTGCCCTACTGTGCAGCATGCTTTTATGCATACGACAAGCGCAGAAATATTATTATCTTCACATCTGACGATACAACCATCCACGCACAGCAGATGGCAGCAAACAGCACTGTTGCTGTAGCTATAAACCTTGAGACCCGTATTGTAGGCAAGGTACAGGGTATTCAGATATGCGGCACTGTAAGGCGAGGCGATGAGGCAGATAAGAGCATCTACATCAAGCGTTTCCCATACGCCGCTCTTGCGCCACTCAATATTTGGGTTGTAGAGCCAACATTTATGAAATTTACCGACAATACGCTCGGTTTTGGTAAGAAGTTGATATGGAACAGACCAAAGTCGGAGTAGTAATCGTTGCCGGAGGTAACGGTAGCCGTATGGGAGGCACAATACCAAAGCAGTTCGCTTTGATAGATGGTCTGCCTATACTCGCCCGCACCATAAACAACTTTGCCAAAGCTTTTGCCGGAGCAACTATTGTCGTTGTGCTTCCGTCAGCTCAGATAGACTTTTGGAAGAACTACTCTGCCCGCTTCCGTGTAGCACGACACAAAATAGTTGAAGGAGGCGAGCAGCGTTTCCACTCCGTTAAGAATGGCATTGAGGCTATAACGAACTTTGTTGACCTTATAGCAATACAAGACGGGGTTCGTCCGTTTACATCCCAACAGATGATACTTCGTGCTGCCAAGTGTGCCAAAGAGCACGGTTCTGCAATACCTGTTGTCGAGGCTGTAGACTCATTTAGAGAGATTTGTGACAATGGTAGTAAAATAGCAGACCGTTCAAAGTTGCGCGTGGTGCAGACCCCGCAAATTTTTGAGGCTTCACTCATTCGTGCAGCATACGACACTGAGTATCAGGACTTTTTTACCGACGATGCCTCGGTTGTCGAGTTTTCGACACCACATCGTGTAACATTGTGCCAGGGGGAGCGTACCAATATAAAGATTACCACACCGGACGATATGATTATTGCACAAGCGGTGGCTCAAGCCCAAAAAGAGGGAGAATTATAAAACGACAATGACCGAATACAGATATATAACCGACAGCAAAACAAAGTATCTCACAATGATACACTTTTTAGCCTTTGCAGCTATCGCAACGGTGCTGTTTCTGTTATTTGACGGTGGATATATCCTTGCGTGGTTTATCTCAATAATTGTGGCTGTGCTTGCCCTTATGGCACTATCTATTCCGCGTAAGGTGGTAGTTGGCGAGGATGGCATAGATATATGCTGCATATCGGACTACACACATATAGCCTACAACGAGATAGCCTCAGTGCGCACTGTAGAGAGTAGTGAGATGAAGTTTACTATTCCCATCTTTGCCGCTGCAGGATTTTTTGGATACTACGGCTGCTACCTTAACTTGAGGGGAATGGACTTTGTGAAAATCTACGCCTCAAAATGGAGCGGTTTTGTAGAGATTACAGATATATACGAGGATAAATACTATATTTCGTGCGACGATGAGAGAGAGATGGTGGAGAGGGTTTTGGAACGAGTGTCGCTCAGACCAGAAGATAATGAATAGAGATATATTTGATCAACACATTCCAAAGTCTGTATTTACAATACCAAAGCAGGCGCTGGTAGTCTTTGTTATGGCAGTAACCACTGTCGTATTTATCACTATTTTCAGACCATTTAGAATATACGAGTCACTGGACTTTCTTGTTTCACAGAAATCTACTCACCTTATTGACTCGCCAGAGGATGCCTTCTACCTTGCTATGACATCTGTTGTGCTTCTGGGCTCACTGATGGTACTCTGCTCACGCATAATACTTGTCAAGAGTGTGCGCGACAAACTCTCATACAGAGGTTTTCTTCTCTGGTGTGGGCTGGAGTTTGTTGTCGTGGCATTGGGAATTACAGTGTGGTCGTCGACTCTATTTCATCAAGAGAATATAGGCATACTGAGCCTATTCTTTAAGGTGCTGGGTCGTACGACTTGTATACTATTTATACCATATCTCTTCTGTTGGCTATATATCATCATCTTAGATAAAGCCTCACAAATTAAGGCTCTGCGGGAGAGTATTGACAACGATTTGGGCAGCCAACAGAAGTCGTACACCCTTTTTTATGACGAACATAACGAGATGCGTCTGTCTGTTAAGCGAGAGGACCTTATTATGATTGAGTCGGCAGATAACTACATCTGCATCTGGTATCTAAATAACGACCAGATTAAAAAGGCTCTGATACGCAACACTATGAAGCGTGTTGCCGAGCAGATGAAGGATAGCTCTATACAGCGCTGTCATCGCTCATATATGATTAATATGGACCGAGTAAAGGTCCTTAGGCGTGATAAGGAGGGTGTATTTATTGAGTTCGGCATTGAGGGTATACTCGATGTGCCAATCTCAAGAACATATATCAACAACATTACACAATGGCTAATGAAATAACAACAAATTTTACCCTTTATTTATAAATTACTAAACCACCAAGTGTATGAAGCATTTTATCGAAAGATTTGCCGAGTCGGCACAAAACAACTGGCATAAGCCGGCAGTCTGCGACTATCATGGCGAGACTTTCTACTATGCAGATGTGGCTACTCATATTGCCAAACTGCATATTGTATTCGAGAAGTTGGGAGTTAAGGTGGGTGACAAAATTGCAATCAGTGCAAACAACACAGCTCGCTGGGGTATCTCCTATCTCGCTATTATCGCCTATCGTGCCGTTGCGGTACCTATCCTTAACGGTTTTACAGCTGAGAACCTCCAAAAGTTGGTTGACCACTCAGACAGCGTTATTCTCTTTACCGAGCGCAAGATGTGGGCGACAATGTCGCCAGAGCATATGCCGCAGCTAAAGGGAGCTATCTGCATTGAGGACTTTACCGAGTTATGGTCAAAGGATAACATCTTGAACGATGTTATACCAAATATCCAGCAATTATTCCGCGCGAAGTACCCTCAGGGTATGAAGCGTAAATTTGTTCACTACGAAGTTGGCGAGCCTGATGATTTGAATACCATCAGCTACACATCTGGAACAACCTCTTCGCCTAAGGGTATCATGCTCTCAAATAACAACATTTCGTCAAACATTACCTTCGGCGTAAACCGTATCAAACTACCTCTTGGCTCTAACATTGTATCAATGTTGCCTCTTGCACACCTCTATGGTCTTGCCTTTGAGTTTATCTACCCTGTATGCTCAGGTGCTACAGTCTACTTCCTCGGCAAGATGCCAACCCCTACCCTGCTGATGCAGGCATTTAAGGATGTGCGTCCATATATGCTTATCACAGTGCCTTTGGTATTAGAGAAGATTATGCGCAACAAGGTTCTCCCAACACTTGAGAGACCTATGCTAAAGATGTCCCTTAAGGTTCCAGGATTGAGGAACATCATCTACAAGTCTGTACGCAAAAAAATTCTCGCATCATTTGGTGGTAATATGAAACACATCATCGTTGGTGGTGCCGCTATCAGCGGTCCTATTGAGGTGTTGCTCAAGCAGATTAAACTACCTTATACCGTAGGTTATGGTATGACCGAGTGCGGACCGCTTATCGGCTATGAGGATTGGTACGACTTCGCTATCCGCTCATGCGGTAAACCTGTGGACGGTATGGATGTAAGAATTGCATCCTCAGACCCTCAGAATGTTGTTGGCGAAATTCAGGTGTGTGGCGACAATGTTATGCTCGGCTACTACAAACAACCAGATATCACCGCTGCAACATTTACCGACGATGGATATATGAGAACCGGTGACTTGGGCGTGATTGACAAGTACGGAAATATCTATATCAAGGGTCGCTCAAAGAATATGATTTTGACCGCTAACGGTCAAAATGTATATCCTGAGGAGATTGAGGAGCTGCTTAATGCAATGCCTTATGTGCGCGAGTCAATTATCATCAGCCGCAAAAACCGCATTATCGCCATCGTCGCTACAGAGAACGACGACAGCAACCCACTGACAAAGTCTGACCTCAAGACAATCATGGAGTCTAACCGCATTATGCTTAACCAGAAACTTCCAGCATACGCACAGGTTTACGACATAGAGATACTTGATGACGACTTTGAGCGCACACCAAAGAACTCTATCAAGCGATTTATGTATAAATAGTAACTACATACTCTTTGCAAAAGAACTACACTTATTCAGTGTGGTTCTTTTTTGTTTATAAAAAATTTGAATAATCGAATATAAAATACTACTTTTGTCTCTCGATTAGGTTAATGGTAAAATTTCGCATTATGGATTGGTTGATAAATCTCTTTACATCTAATTCTGTTGCTCACTCAGTACTCATACTCGGTCTTACTATCGCTATAGGACTGCTTTTGGGGCGTATCAAGTTCTGTTCGGTATCGCTTGGTATAACTTGGGTGCTGTTTGTCGGCATATTATTGTCACACTTTGGGTTGGGCATAGACCCTCAAATATGCCACTTCGTTAAGGAGTTTGGTCTTATCTTGTTTGTCTACTCCATAGGTCTGCAAGTGGGTCCTGGTTTCTTCTCCTCGCTCAAGGAGGGTGGTATTACCCTAAACTCTTTGGCAGCTCTTGTTGTACTACTCGGCTGTGTGACCTGCTACATCATCCACATTGTTACAGGAGAGGAGCTTACAACAATGATTGGTGTGCTCTCAGGAGCGGTAACAAATACACCTGGTCTTGGTGCTGCTCAGCAGACTATCTCCGATACTATTGCCAACAAAGAGGTAGCTTCTCAGATGACCAATGAGCTAGCTTCAGCATACGCAGTAGCGTATCCACTCGGTGTGGTAGGTATTATTCTTGCGATGTTGCTCGTTCGCTACTTCTTCCATATCAAACTTGACCGCGAAAAGGTTCTTGCCGAGCGCAGCAATACCCCAAAGACTATCCGCATAGACCTCAAGGTGTCCAATGTCGGAATTATAGGCAAACGCATAGAGGATATTGCCCATATTACCCGCAGCAAGTTTGTTGTTGGTCGAATGATACGCGACGGTAAGCAACAGATAGCTGCCGGAGATACTGTTTTACAGATGGGAGATATTCTGCGAGTAGTTATCAGCAGCCGCGATGTAGAACTTGTTCAGTCGCTTATTGGCGAGAGCGTACAGATAGATGACAAAGAGTGGCAGACCTCTGCCTCACATCTTGAGAAGCGCCGTATTCTTGTTACCAAATCGGGTATCAACGGTAAGCATATTGGCGATTTACATATCCGCGAGAGTTACAATGTGACCATCACACGCGTAGTGCGTGCCGGTATTGAGCTGGTAGCTACATATGAGTTGATTTTGCAGATGGGCGATGTAGTTGTGGTTGTGGGTCGTAAGAACGATTTGGACCAGGTCGCAGCTATATTGGGTAACTCTGTTCGTCGTCTTGACCACCCAAATCTGTTACCTATATTTATCGGTATTTTCCTCGGAGTACTTATCGGGTCTATTCCTATTATGCTTCCCGGTGTACCTCTGCCTGTTAAGCTTGGTCTTGCCGGTGGTCCGCTTATCGTGGCGATACTCGTTGCCCGCTATGGTCCAAACTATAAATTGGTAACCTTTACAACCAATAGTGCCAATATGATGATACGCGAGATAGGCATCTCTCTCTTCTTGGCAGCTGTTGGTTTGGGTGCCGGCGAAGGTTTCGTTTCAGCCATAGCTAACGGCGGATATTGGTGGGTGTTCTATGGAGTGATTATTACTATGTTGCCACTGCTTATTACAGGCATTATCGCTCGTATGGTATGCAAGATAGACTACTTCTCAATTATGGGACTTATGTCAGGAGCCATGACCGACCCTCCGGCTTTGGCGTATACCAACTCGGTAGCCTCTAATGAGCGTTCCGCTGTTGCCTACGCTACGGTCTACCCGCTGACAATGTTCTTAAGAATTTTTACAGCTCAGATACTTACACTCATTGCATTATCTTAACAAAACTATAAAGCAGCGCCACAAGCGTTGCTTTTTTAGTTAATATTTTATACCTTTGTGTTATTATGGCAGCACCACTTGCAGAGAGGCTACGACCTCAAAGACTTGACGAGTATATCGGACAGAGCCACTTAGTAGGTAAGGATGGCGTATTTCGCCGTTTTATCGAGACTCGGTCCATACCCTCATTTATCCTATGGGGTCCTCCGGGTGTTGGCAAAACAACCCTTGCCAAAATTGTTGCCAAAGAGCTTGAACGCCCATTTTACACCCTCTCGGCAGTAACTTCAGGTGTTAAGGAGGTTCGAGAGGTTATCGAAACTGCTCGTCGTCAGCAGTTCTTCAACTCCGCCACACCACTGCTGTTTATTGACGAAATTCATCGTTTCAACAAATCACAGCAAGACTCTCTCCTCGGTGCTGTTGAGAAGGGAGAGGTTGTACTTATCGGTGCTACTACAGAAAACCCCTCTTTTGAGGTTATCTCGCCTCTGCTGAGCCGTTGCCAAGTTTATACTCTCAAGCCTATGGACGAGAGTCAACTCTCAGAGTTGCTAAACCGCGCCATAACTACAGATAGTGAGCTTATAAAGCGACAGATTGTTGTTGAGCAGACCGATGCTCTATTTCGGTTCTCCGGTGGCGATGCCCGCAAGTTGCTCAATATTCTCGATATCATCCTCAGTGCCACAGAGGGGCAGATTGTTATTAACAACCAGACTATCACTGATGCTCTGCAACAAAATATTGCCCTCTATGACAAAAATGGAGAGCAGCATTACGATGTAATCTCTGCTTTTATCAAATCGGTCAGAGGCTCAGATCCAAATGCGGCTATATACTATCTTGCACGAATGTTGGAAGGTGGAGAGGAGCCCCGTTTTATTGCTCGCAGATTAGTCATTCTCGCCTCGGAAGATATAGGGCTTGCAAACCCTAATGCGCTACTGCTTGCCAACGCCTGTTTTGACACTGTTCACAAGATTGGTATGCCAGAGGCGCGTATTACACTTGCTCAAACGACAATATATTTAGCAACCTCTCCAAAGAGCAACTCAGCATATATGGCTATAAATGCTGCTATGGAGTTTGTGCGCAAGGATACCACCAACCGACCAATACCGTTACACCTACGCAATGCTGTAACAGATTTGATGTCTAAACAGGGATATGGCAAGGAGTATAAATATGCGCACGACTTTGATGGACACTTTGTTGAGCAAGAATTTTTACCGGAGAGCATTGCCGGAACACAGTTTTACCATCCCGACCCTACAAACGCTGCCGAGCAGAAGATTGCAGCACGCATAGCAGAGCAGTGGAAGGGCAAATATAATTAGTATGAAAAGAGTCTTTATATCACTATTACTTATCTTTTCCGCACTTACAGCTGTGGCGCAGACCACATATCTCTATGCTGAGAAGGAGGGCGAAAAGCTATATCTTGACCACTACCCTGCCGTTGATGTTACAGTTCAGCGCCCGTGTGTAATTTTTGCCTTTGGCGGAGCCTTTGCCCGCGGAGGTAGAGCAGACAAGGAGTATATTCCATTCTTTCAGGCACTGACAAAGGCTGGATATGATGTGGTATCGATAGACTACCGCAAGGTTTTGGCAAAAGGTATAGGAGCAGGCGGCATAAAGGGGGCTATAGATACCATGATGCGGGCAGTAGAGTATGCTGCATACGATATGCTTGATGCCACAGCCTTTATTGTGCAGAATGCTCAGCAGTGGAATATAGACCCTACGCGCATTGTTGCTTGTGGTTCAAGCGCGGGCGCTATAACTGCACTACAAGCTGAAAATATGCTCTGCAATGGCAGGCGGGGAGAACTTCCTGAGCAGTTTAATTATGGCGGTGTTATCAGCTTTGCCGGAGCTATATTTTCCGTCTCTGGCAAACCTAAGTGGCAACAACAACCATGTCCTACAATGCTTTTTCATGGCGATGCGGATAGTAATGTGCCATATCGAAAGGCTTCTGCCTTAGGTGTAGGTTTCTATGGTTCAAAGATGCTATGTAAGCAGTTTGACCGCCTCGGCACACCATATATATTCTATTCAGCACGCTACCGCAACCATGCTATGGCTGGAGTTCCGTTGTACGACAACTTCTA
>JAZNTY010000114.1:0-10245 GCA_045592005.1 Alistipes sp.
GCGGCGTAGATGGTCTTATCCATATCACAGACCTGTCTTGGGGTCGTGTAAACCACCCAGAGGAGGTTGTTGCTCTTGACCAGAAACTCAATGTTGTTATTATCGACTTTGATGACAATAAGAAGCGTATTGCACTCGGTCTTAAGCAGCTTACTCCACATCCTTGGGAGGCTTTGGATGCTAATCTTAAGGTTGGCGACCGCGTTTCAGGTAAGGTTGTTGTTATGGCTGACTACGGTGCTTTTGTTGAGATTGCTACCGGTGTCGAGGGTCTTATCCATGTATCAGAGATGTCTTGGAGCCAGCACTTGCGTTCAGCTCAGGACTTTATGAAGGTTGGTGACCAGGTAGAGGCTGTAGTTCTTACTCTCGACCGTGAGGAGCGTAAGATGAGCTTGGGTATCAAACAGCTTACTGCTGATCCATGGGAGAATATCGAGACTAAGTATCCTGTAGGTACAAAGTGTACTGCAAAGGTTCGCAACTTTACCAACTTCGGTGTATTTGTTGAGATTGAGGAGGGCATTGATGGTCTTATCCACATCTCAGACCTCTCTTGGACTAAGAAGGTTAAGCATCCTAACGAGTTTACCTCTGTAGGTGCAGATATCGAGGTTGTTGTTCTTGAGATTGACAAGGAGAACCGTCGTCTTAGCTTAGGTCACAAGCAGCTTGAGGAGAACCCATGGAATGCTATTGAGCAGCAGTATGCTGTTGACAGCGTTCACAGCGGCACCGTTGCAGAGCTTACCGATAAGGGTGCTGTTGTAACTTTGGCTGAGAATGTTGAGGGCTTTGCTCCAGCTAAGCAGTTGGTTAAGGAGGATGGTACTACCCTTAAGGCTGGCGAGACCGCTGAGTTTAAGGTTATCGACTTCTCTAAGACTACTAAGCGTATCACACTCTCTCACAGCCGTCTTTTCGAGGAGGCTCGTCGTGCAGAGGTTGCTGCTGAGAAGGCAGAGCGCAAGGCAGCTGCTGAGGCTACAAAGTCTTCTGTAAAGAAGATTCAGCAGGCTGTAGAGCGTACTACTTTGGGCGATATCGCTGGTCTTGCAGAGCTTAAGGCTCAGCTTGAGAAGAAGTAGTAGATACGACTTCGAATAACAAAATTGGGACTATCCACGCGGATGGTCCCTTTTTTGTGAGTATTTATAACGCTCAAACTGCTCTATATATCCACCAATTTGCTCTTTATGGCATATACTACCAAACTTGCGGTATTGTTGCAGCCTGTCTTTTCGAGTATTCGTGCGCGATGAGCATCTACTGTACGCTTTGATATTGCAAGTTGTTCAGCTATCTGAGGTGTCGATAACCCCTGGCAAATGGCTGTCAGCACGGCAATTTCGCGTTCTGTCAAGGCATCTTGGTCACATTCTGTAATCTTGGAATGATAGGGGCTCCACTCAGGAAAGACTGTATTGCCGGCAACAACGGACTCTATGGCTGCAAAGACAGTTTGAATATCTGAGTCTTTGTTTAAGAACCCGTATACCCCCGCCTCCATCATCTGCTGGGCATACTGCTGCTCCCCAAACATTGTCAAGGCTATGATTTTGAGCTCTGGACGCTGCTGTAGAGCCAATATTGTCGCGCGTTTGCCGTCCATATTGGGCATAGACATATCCATAAACACCACATCCACCTCTAACTGTGGTAGTGCGGCTATAAATTCAGAGCCGTCGGCATACTCTCCTACGACTTTGTAGCCGCTGTGAGTGCCGAGAAGTCCCTTTAGTCCATTGCGAAAGAGGGTGTGGTCATCGACTATAGCTATTTTCAGCATCGTTATAGCTGTTTACCGTTACTTTTATTGTGGCGCTCATACCTTTGCCTTTAGCGCTTTCGATATTAAAAATTCCGCCCAAAGAGTTTACGCGTGACGATATGTTTGATAGACCCATTCCGCACTCTATCATAGCCTTAGGGTCAAAGCCGCGACCATTGTCTGAGTAGTCGAGTAAGATATGTTTGTTGTCAAAATTTAGGGTAAGTTTTATCGATGTGCAACCCGAATGCTTGAGTGAGTTGTGTATCAGTTCGCATATTACGCGGTAGATAATAACCTCCACATTGTTGTCAAATCTCTCATTTCTCAATGATGTACTAAATCGTATACCCACTCCATGTAGAGCTGTGCATCGAGATGTGAAGTTGTGTACCGCCTGAGCCAAACCAAAGTCTATCAACACCTGTGGCGAGAGGTTGTTGGATATCTCGCGTACAGAGCGTATAGCCTCATCTATAACATAGGTGGTGTTGCTTACAATCTCGCGTTGCTCAGCCGTTAGTCCCTCATTTGAGAGCGCAGAGAGCGACATCTTTGCAGAGGATAGCAGAGGACCTAAACCGTCGTGTAGCTCCTTGGATATGTTAAGTCTGGAACGCTCTTCGGTTCTCAGAACAGCAGTTAATATGCGGCTATTAAATAGAGAGCGTTGCCTATCAAGTCGGTCTAAGTAGTTTACTAACCTATGAGCAAACATTACCGCGAAAGAGACGCAGATAGAGACTCCTACACCTAAGGCTATAGATATGTATAGGTTTACCGGTCTGCCATTGATACTTACCAACTCAAAATACCTCTCTGCGGCGATGAATATAAAGCCTATGATGCATAATATCCAGATTGCATTGTACTTTGTGCGTTTAACCAGGCGCATAGCAAAGAATATAGCTGCAATCTGTAGCAACAGAGCCAATGCAATGACAATTTTCAAAGCTAGAGGGGTAGTCATAGTTGTGGTCTATAAAATTTTATTCAAACTCTCAAGTTGGTCATATGCCGTAAGGTCAACTTGTACGGGGACGATGGAGACATATCCACTCTTTAGAGCCCACTCATCGCTATCTTTAGCCTCCGGCTCGGCGTTTACAAAGCCGCCTGAGAACCAATAGCACGCCCTGCCATCAGGCTCTTGCTGTTCATCTATGTTATCCACCCAAAAACCTTTTGTCTGTCGGCAAATCTTTATGCCCTTTATCTGGTCAAGTGGTAAAATAGGGATATTTACATTCAAACATAGTGGTCGTGGGAGCTGCGACTGATTTGCTAATACAGCCTCGACAACTCGAATACCATACTCTACACAGGCAGAAAAGTCGGCATCGTCATTGTGGTCTAAATATGAAAGACCTACAGACGGTATCCCATAAAAAGAAGACTCTATGGCAGCACCCATAGTTCCGGAGTATAAAACATTTGCTGCGGCATTGGACCCGTGATTAATGCCCGATATTGTCAAATCAATATGTTTACCCTTTAGGAAATGGTCCATAGCGAACTTTACACAGTCCACGGGCGTTCCGTCCAGGGAGTAAATCTTGATGTCTTCCTCCTCGCTTATACACCTTAAGTGCAACGAGTTGCAAATGGTTATAGCCTGGCTCTTACCACTTTGCACAGTGTCGGGTGCTACTGCAATAACCTTTCCAAATCTGCGGGCAACCTCTATAGCTGCCTTAAATCCCTTCGATGCATAACCATCATCGTTGGTTACAAAAATCAGTTTCTCATTCATATACTACAAAGGTACACCAACCAAATCAAAAATCAAAATGGTGGATAAAAAATCTTCAGGGATAGCCAAATTTTTTGCACATTAAAATATTTATACTATCTTTGTGGTATATAATTGGAGAACTATGGCAGAAAATCAGGTTGTGCAGCGTTTGTCATTGAGCATAGACAAAATGCTCGACAAGTACACCCTTGCTACTGAGGAGGTGGCTCGATTGCAGATGCTTGCTACTGCTCAGCAGAACAAGATCCGTACTCTCCAACAAGAACTATCAAATGCTGAGAAAGCTTTGGCTCAGGCTAAATTGTCCGGCGCTATGGCGTTGTCGGGTAGTGATACCAAAGCGGCTAAGGCACAGATTAACCGTTTGTTGCGGGAGGTTGAGAAGTGTATTGAGATTGTCTCGGCAAAAGTTTAGTATGATTTTGGAGTAGTATGGCTGTAAGAAAACATACATTTACACTTTACGGTAAGAAGTATGAGGTGGATATCGCCGACGAATACGAGGAGGTATACCGAATGGGCGAAAGACGCCTCAATGCCGATTTGCTGGAGCGCGAGAAGGACAAAACCGATGGCTATAACCATCGTGACTATCTTGCCCTTGTTGCCTTAGATTTGGCTACCGAGTTGGTGTGTATGGAGTACGATAATGCTGTAGAAACTGATACAGAGGCGCTTGCTGCGCTTGTTGAGAAGATAGAGTCACGGCTCAAATAGACGACCTATACTAAAAGGTCTTCGTTCTTTATATATTTTGGAATAATTCCCGCATAGATTCCTTTCGTTTTGCGAAACTGAACACTTTTTACATTGGGGTAGTCTCAATTGTCAAAACCAGGCCTTGTAGCCGTAATTGGTGAGTACCGCTGGTACCGGTGGAAGGTTGCGATAGCAAGCAGAGCCCCACACATGACTTATTTTACAGATTCGTCATTACCTAACAAGGAGTCTTATGCGGTTTTTTTATTTTGTTGTGATAGCATAGCATCTGCGGTACATCCTTCAAATTGCCGAATGGGAAATACGAGAAGTATGTCCCATCCTGTAATTTATCACAATGCATCGTAGCTACTATACTCTGACAACAAAATGACACAAGGAACTATTTATTATAAAAAGGAACTTAAACTATATATAATACAATATACAAACCAAAACAC
The DNA here is from genome assembly GCA_045592005.1 of Alistipes sp. GTDB lineage: Bacteria > Bacteroidota > Bacteroidia > Bacteroidales > Rikenellaceae > Alistipes. Next base: position 4,688 of record JAZNTY010000114.1, read on the forward strand.
TATGGAATACATTACAGTTTTAGGAGTTGCCGTAGTTGTTTCAGCTATTGTAGGAGTTTTGACCTACTTTGCTGTTAAGGCTCGCGCTAAAGCGATAATTCGTGAGGCGGAGGCTCAGGCTGAAATGATAAAGAAGGAGAAAACCCTTCAGGCAAAGGAGAAGTTTATACAACTCAAAAGTGAACACGATCGTACCGTAAACGAGCGTAATCAAAAGGTTAAGGAGGCTGAACAGCGTGTTCGTCAGGCTGAGCAGAATGTGCAGCAACAGCAGAAGGAGCTGGAGCGCAAGGTTGCAGAGAATGACCGCGTAAAGGCGAAGATGGAGGGTCAGATAGCCTCGTTGGAGGAGCGCAAGAGCGAATTGGCGCAGGTTATCAGTGAGCAGAATGCTCGTTTGGAACAGATTTCGGGAATGAGCTCGGAGGAGGCGAAGAATACCCTTGTTGAGAATATGAAGGCTGAGGCTAAGAGCGAGGCAGCTGCTTATATCAATGAGACCATTGAGGAGGCGAAGCTTACTGCTACAAAGGAGGCTAAGCGTATTATCGTTGCCTCTATTCAGCGTGTAGCTACAGAGACGGCTATAGAGAACTCGGTAACCGTATTTAATATCGATTCGGAGGATGTGAAGGGTCGTATTATCGGTCGTGAGGGTCGTAATATCCGCGCTCTTGAGGCTGCAACGGGTATAGAGATTATTGTTGATGATACTCCGGAGGCTATTATTTTGAGCGGCTTTGACCCTGTGCGTCGTGAGATTGCGCGTTTGGCGCTTCACCAGCTTGTAACCGATGGTCGTATCCATCCAGCCCGTATTGAGGAGGTTGTGGCTAAGGTTAAAAAGCAGATTGAGGAGGAGATTGTTGAGGTAGGTAAGCGTACTGCTATTGACCTCGGTATTCATGGTCTGCATCCAGAGCTTATCCGCCTTATTGGTAAGATGAAGTATCGCTCTTCATACGGTCAAAACCTGCTACAGCACGCCCGTGAGGCTGCTAATTTGGCAGGTATTATGGCTGCTGAGCTGGGATTGAACCCTAAGTCGGCTCGTCGTGCAGGTCTGTTACACGATATTGGCAAGGTGCCTGATGATGAACCAGAGTTGCCACATGCTATTATTGGTCAAAAGCTTGCCGAAAAGTATAAGGAGAAGGCGGATGTTTGCAATGCCATTGGTGCTCACCACGACGAGGTAGAGATGAACTCACTCATTGCACCTATCATTCAGGTGTGCGATGCTATCTCCGGTGCTCGCCCTGGTGCTCGCCGTGAGGTTATCGAGTCCTACATCAAGCGTCTTAAGGAGATGGAGGATATTGCTCTCTCTTACGAAGGTGTGGTTAAGACATACGCTATACAGGCGGGTCGAGAGTTGCGCGTAATTGTTGGCGCAGACCGTTTGTCTGATGCTGAGTCAGAGGCTCTGTCGCACGATATAGCTAAGCGTATTCAGGACGAGATGACATATCCGGGTCAGGTAAAGATTACAGTTATTCGAGAGACTCGTTCTGTGAGCTACGCTAAGTAGTAGCCAAATTTAGATAAAGCTCTCCGTACTCAAATAGTTGATGCGGAGAGTTTTTTGGACCTTTTCGGCGCTGTAAAATTTTGATTTATAAATTATTTGACTTATCTTTGCAGCGTAATAATGATATAAACGGGGTTTCAATCGGTAGGTTGGAATTCTTTATTTTTGTTATGTTCAAAAAATAGTAAAAATAAAATATTATGGCACAAGAGATTATCTATTTAACAGCTGAGGGTTACAAAAAACTCAAGGATGAGCTGGATCACATGCGTTCTGTTGAGCGTCCTGCCGCATCGGCAGCTATCGCAGAGGCTCGTGACAAGGGCGATTTGTCGGAGAATGCTGAATATGATGCAGCTCGTGAAGCACAGGGTATGTTGGAGATGAAAATTGCACAGATGGAGGCTACACTTGCCTCTGCGCGTGTTATTGACGAGACTAAGATTGACCGTAGCAAGGTTCAGATTTTGAGCAAGGTTACCCTGCTTAATCAAAATAATAACCGTCAGGTAGTCTACACCATTGTTGCTGAGCATGAGGCAAACCTGCGTGAGGGTAAGTTGGCTATCGGTACCCCTATCGCTAAGGCTCTGTTGGGTAAAAAGAAGGGAGATGTTGTTGAGGTAACCGTTCCTGCGGGAGTACTGAAGTTTGAGATATTGGATATCTCTATATAATTTTACCTCTCTTAGATAGTGAGTTGGACTACCTTTATCGGGGTAGTCCTTTTCTATTTCCACTCATAGTGCGGAGCCTCAATGCCCAATAAGGCAATAACGCGCTCCACTACGGTGGTACACAGCTGCTCTATATCAGCAGGTTTGCTGTAGAAGGAGGGCGAGGCTGGAAGTATTACGGCGCCAGCTTGTGTTAGGGTAACCATATTATTGAGATGTATAAGCGAGAGAGGGGTCTCTCGAACCACCATAATTAGCTTGCGGCGCTCTTTGAGCATAACATCAGCAGCGCGCTCAATAAGGCTCTGTGATATCCCGGAAGCAACCCTGCCCATAGTGCCAACACTTGATGGAACTATTACCATTGCATCCCACCGCGCAGAGCCACTTGCTACTGAGGCAAAGAGGTTGTCGTTTTGGTAGCGGAGAATTTTGTTGCTCTCAGGAAACTTTCCACCTTCAGTCTGAGCTACAGCCTCAGCGTTGGTACTAAAAATCAGCGCTATCTGCTCGATACTTGAGCTGTTGATAAGCTGCTCAAGCAACAAGCGGGCATATATAGAGCCGCTGGCGGCAGTTATGGCTACAACAATTTTCATATCAGATAGTTATAGTTCTATGATTTTACACTTCAGCCCCATCTCTGCTATCTTTTTCAGTGTGCGAGGTAGAGCATAACTCATATTTTTGAAAGCTTTCTCAGAGTCGTGAAAGACAACAATTGAGCCGGGGGCTAAGTGGTTGACCACATTTTTAAGACACTTGCGTGGCGAGAGAGAACGGTTGTAGTCGCGTGAAACAATATCCCACATAACCACCTTGTAACGCATAGCCACTGCGCGCATCTGCGCGGGAGTAACAAAGGCATAAGGGGGACGAAATAGCTCTGAATGGATAATATCGCCAGCAAAATCAACATCTTCGAGATAGCGCTCTAAAGACATCCCCCACCCCTTTTGATGTGAATAGGTGTGGTTGCCCACTTTATGCCCTTCATCAATAATCATCTGGTATAGGTCGGGGTATAACTCGGCATTTTTACCTAAAACGAAGAAAGTCGCTTTGGCATTATAACGCCTCAGGGTGGAGAGTATCCACTCTGTCACTCCTGGGGTTGGTCCGTCATCAAAAGTGAGGAATACACCCTCAGGGTCCTCAATCTCCCAAACCAAGTCGGGCATTAGACGGCGTATAAACTTTGGCGGCTTGAATTTCATTACTTCGTAGTTATCAAAGACAAATGTAGTTAATAATTTTGAATTTGCACAAATAATGTATATTTTTGTGGTAGTATTAATCTATCGAATAGTATGAAAAGTATATCAAAAGTTGTGGCATTGGCGCTTATCATCCTCACTTTTGCTGGTTGCCGCAGTATCAAAACCCTCTCGTCAGAGAATAAAAAACCAATACAGGGCGCTGCATACGAGGTGCTTGTAGTCTGTGATAATAGTGAGTGGGAGGGAGAGTTAGGAACTGTTCTGCGCGAACTTTTGGAGCAACCTATAGAGATGTTAAACCAAAATGAGCCTCTGTTTAATGTGTTGCGTATCTCGTCAAATGACCTTCGCCATCTGCTGTTGCAGCATCGCAATATCCTTAAAGTGGTTATCTCAGATAAGGTTCAGCAGGCGCAAATAGTGGCTCAGTATGACCTCGATGCCGCTCCACAAATAGTGCTGACCTTTCAAGCGCCTACACAGCAGGCTGCTGTAGAATATCTTGCTACCAATGGGGATGCGCTGCTTAAGGTGTTAGAAATTGCCGAGCGTAATCGTACTATAGCCTATGCCGAAAAGCATAATGTAAAGGTGCTCAATGACCTGCTCTCCTCACAATTTGATGTGCAGGCGAAGATACCTAAGGGTTATGAGCTGCGTTCGCAGAGTGAGAATTTCTTGTGGGCTTCGTATGAATTTCCTGTAGCCAGTCAGGGTTTCTTTTGCTACAGCTATCCATATCGTGGCAAGGGTTCTTTGACTGCGGACTATTTGGTGGCTATGCGTAACGAGTTTGCCAAGCGTATCCCTGGACCAAGTGCCGGCTCTTATATGATTACTGTTGAGCAAATTCCGGATGCAGAGGGTCAATCAATGTTGCCTCTAAGACCTCTTTATCGCTCTGTAGTTGTCAATGGCAAGGAGTGGATAGAGATGCGTGGCTTCTGGGATGTGGAGAATGACTATATGGGAGGTCCTTTTGTTAGTTATACTACGGTCAATGATGCTACAAACCAAGTCTTTACTATTGACTGCTATGTTCACAGCCCTAAATATGGCAAGCGTAACTATTTGCGCCCATTAGAGCATTTGGTATACCTTATATCTTTCCCTAAGAGTGTCGAACAGTAGAGATAGAAAACCTTACGACTATCTTATCGTCGGAGCAGGGCTCTTTGGCTCTGTTGTGGCGTGGCGTGCTGTGCAGGCAGGAAAGAGAGTTAAGGTTATTGACCGTCGTAATCACGCTGGCGGCAACCTCTATTGCCAGGATGTTGATGGTATAGCCGTACACAGCTATGGACCCCATATTTTCCATACCTCTAATGCTCAAGTATGGCGCTGGGTAAACTCTATTGTTGAGTTTGTCCCTTATATCAACTCACCTATAGCTAACTTTGAGGGCAGACTCTATAATCTGCCTTTCAATATGAATACTTTTAATACTTTGTGGGGTGTCACAGAGCCAGAGCAGGCTATGGCTATCATTGAGCAGCAGCGTAGAGAGTGTGGTGTTGCGGAGCCGGAAAACCTTGAGCAACAAGCTTTATGGCTTGTTGGGCGAGATATATACAACATCCTTATCAAGGCATATACCGAAAAACAGTGGGGAAGGGCTTGTAGTGAGCTGCCGAGCGATATTATTCGCCGTCTACCTGTTCGATTTACATATGATAATAACTACTTCAACGATATTTGGCAGGGCATACCTCAGGGAGGATATAATACCTTTATTAATCGTCTGCTGGAGGGCGCCGATGTAGTGCTTGGGTGTGACTTTTTTGACCATAGAGAGCAACTTGAAGCTCAGGCAGAGAGGGTAGTATATACAGGCGAGTTGGACCGCTACTTCGACTATTGCTATGGACATTTGGAGTATCGCACACTGCGTTTTGAACATCAGCGTCTTGAGAAACCTAACTTCCAGGGGGTGGCAGTGATGAACTTTACAGATAACCAAACACCTTATACTCGTATTGTCGAACATCGCCATTTTGACCGCTCTTGTACTGCTCAGCATACCGTTATCACTAAGGAGTATCCGCAGCAGTGGCAAAAAAGTAGTGAGCCATACTATCCTATAAATAACCACGCCAATAACGCCCTTGCTGATAGCTATAGAGCTCTCGC